>JBATTW010000418.1:0-6682 GCA_049670805.1 Bacteroidota bacterium | reverse complement strand
CCTCTGCCCCGGTCCTGAGTGTCATCCGGAGGGAATTGAAACGTCTCCAGCCGGATTCCGGCGTGACAGTAGAAGAGCTTGCACGGCTCCTTCCGGACGTTTTGAAGCGTGAACTCTTGGAAGGTGACGACGCCAGTGAGGCCAAGAAGAGTGTTGCGAAGGCGTCGTCGCGAACGTTGCGAAAGCGGAGCACAAAGAAGGTGCCTAAGGAATCGTCTGTGAAAGGTGCCCCCAAGGGTTCTGCCTAACAAGGCGATGCAGTAAGAGTGGCTTTCTTAATCGCTGCTCCCCTATATCTGCTTATGCTATTTCCGCTACTGCGAATTGGCGTACCACGCCGCCTCTCGGTCTTTACGGGCCCCTTCGTCACCGACCATGTGGAAACAAGAGAACCCTGTCAGTAGGCTGAGATTTCGATAGGAGATGCAACAATGGCGAAGAAGCCACAGAAGTCACTCTCACCACCGCCAGCCCCACCGTTAGAGGTAAGCGTCAGCGACACTGTTCAGGTTACAGACTCAGCCTCTTGGAGTATTGATAGATTTATTGAGCCAATTGATACACGTATTCAGAACTACTTCAATCGACTGCGACCAAGATGGAGACTTGCGTGGGTTGTGTTCACAGTCGTGGTAACTTCTCTGACATTTCATTTTCAGATTTGGCCGCAACTGTATCATTCTTTTGTTCCTGTCGACATTCGAGTTATCCATCGGCCAAAGCCACACTGGAGCATAGCGATTCACTCAACCGCGTCATTTGCAGTCATGATTCAGAACCATAGTAGCGTCCCATCAGAACCTGTTAGAATAACTCTTGAGTATTCTTCTGCTCTTAGAGAACCAAGCATATCACCCTATCTCGAAGAAGTGGACCCTTCAGAATTCATCATACCAGCTATTCCAGCGAATTCAATTTCGGCTCCATATGATATTCAGTTTGAACCCCTTAGAGTCGGGCGTGATTCATTACTGGTACGATTCTATAGCCCCGCTGATACCGTCGAGTGCAGAGACCCTCAATATATAGTATTTGTGACAAGAGATATCAGGATTCACTAAGGAAGGCGCGAGTTGCTTCGCCCGTGAGTACACACGTCGTAGAACTAGCAACGGATTTCGAGATTGACCAGTGTCTGAGTAGTCCTTGAGCACTGGACGACTAATACCCTCCAGAACTTGAAACTGGATTATCCCCCGATTGCATTGAACTGCCCTCCCGGCCACCTTCCATACCGCTCCGTCCGAAACAAAGAATTTTTAATCCGACCCCTTTGTCTTATCTTTAGCGAGCAAAAGGAAGAGCCACTCAGTGAGCAGACTGAGTGGCTCTGGTCAAGGCCACAGGCCAGATACTGTCAAGACTACCTGTGACACTCTCGGGCGTCAATTTATGCAATAGAACGAGACTTGTCAAGGCCCGAATCGGGAAAAGTCTTGTGGCTGGTGGCGTTGACTAGCTAGCACCGGAAAACACGATTTTAAGCAGCCTCACCACGGCAGGATTCACAGTGTTGCCTGCCGCGGCTGAGGCATTTGTTTCCCTCGGGGACGATGAAATGAAATGGTGGAAAATGAACTGCGATCTTGCCGAAAGCCTTGAGATGAGGCAGATGATATCGGAATGGGGGTGGGATTGGTACGGGAGATACATAACCATCATAGGGAAGATCTTACGAAGAGTCGGTGAACAGAGGCATGAGTCCTCTCTGGAAACAGACAACGGCAGCCCATACCCACTGAAGCTGCTAGCCCGAGATCTCGGCACAAATGAGAGACGTCTGTCGGATTTTGGTGACTATCTGGCAAAGAATGACTTGATAGACAGAGAGGCTTGGAACGTAAAGAAGCTCATATTCATGCCAAATACAGAGAAGCTGACCGATGAATACACACGGAAGCTCCGGAGGGGGTCCGGACAGACTCCGGAGCAAGAAGAGAGGAGAAGAGAAAAGAACATATCAGAAGAGAAGAGAGAAAATAACGGTGATCCTCCTCCCCAAGTAGTTAGGGTGGTGGAGGGGTGGAACAAGTTCGCAACTGAACACGGTCTATCAACTGTCACTACCACTCCTCAACGGCTGGGGAATGTTCAGGCCCGACTAGCTGAAGAAGGGTTTGACCTTGAGGGGGTTTTCCGGAAGATATCCAAGAGTGACTACCTCATGGGTAAGACCCCAAGAAACTGGCGGGTGACATTTGATTTCGTGTTCAAATGCTCAGAGAACTACCTCAAAATCCTTGAAGGCAACTACGACAACATAATACTGAATGAAACAGCTGGGACCGGGCCACGGTCTACGTTCTACTGCCCGGAGTGCAACACCCAACACAGGGTATCAGGGCCATGTCTAGTCAGGCCACAGAATGCAGATATTCAGACAGCAACTGAGGGAATCGAGAGGAGAATGTCAGGATGAGCTACAAGCACAGGATGGAACCGGATTTGGAAAGAGTGAAGGACGGCCTTGGGTCTAAGTCCAATAGTCCTCTCGGTGACGCTGAGCATGCGATTTTTCATGCGGGCCAGAGGCTCACGGACGCAGTGTGGGATCAGTATGTGAAGGGAGAGCTTTCCTCTGCCGAACTCATCGGATTTAGTTCTCTACTATCCGGCTGGATCGTGAGTGGTGAAAGGCTTCTCAAAAGCATATTTGGTGGCCGGGACCTCTGAAATTGACCAGAGGAGGCACCGTGAATAACCCACACTGAAAACAACACTCAAATACAGGGCACGAAGATGGCAAGATGGAAACCGGGCGAATCGGGGAACCCAGCAGGCAGGCCTGTTGGCTCAAGGAACAGGGCAACAAGTGAGATCAGAGAAATCCTTGACCAAAACGTCGATTTTACAGAGGTGATCAAAATGCTTGACGAGCGGGCCAAGGGAGGTAGCGAACGGGCCGCTGAACTACTTTTGCTGTACCGCTATGGCCGCCCAACTTCGCGAGATGAGCTCACCCTGCGGAACGGGCCGCCGGATACCGCCGGATTAGAAAAAGCAGCAGCAGAGGCTCTCGCTGAGGCCAAGAAGTATCTACAGACTGATGAGTGAAACGGACTTCGCATGCTCGAGACATGCTCCGTGGATCTCGTATCATAACATGAAGAAATTACGGTTGGGAGGGTAGGTCGCACAAATGCTCCTCTCGGAGTTGAAATCGGAGATTGCTTCCACCTACAAGCGGCGGTTGCGGCCCCATACCCTCCGATCATACGACCTATCAATGCGCAAGCTTATGGAGTTTGTTGGGGACAAGGATCTGGATGAATACAATCGGCTAGATGTCGATAGATTCATTGATGAGTACCTCAGTCTGGGCGCCCGGGAGACCACCGTCAATGTCGCACTACGCTCCCTCAAGAGAGCATTTGGCCTCGCTGTGAATTGGGGTAACGCGCAACAGAATGTCTTCCAGAAAGTGAAGCTTCTGAAAACACCCGAATGCCAGAGAAGAGGAATGACAGAAGAGGAGGTGGCGAGGCTAATGGCTGCGGTGGAATGCCAGATTATGAGGTCTCTTTTTGAGTTTCTCACCCTTACTGGCTTGAGGATCGGTGAGGCAGGCGCGCTCAGTTGGGAAGATGTCGATTCGGATGATCGGCAGATGACGGTCGTTAGCAATGACAATCACCGCACGAAGTCTGGGAAGAAGCGAGTTGTGCCGCTTGTCGAGGAAGCACTAGGAGTCCTTCCGCCGAGAAATGGCGACGACTTAGTGTTTGTCAGGAATGGCAAGCCTATCAGGCCTGAATACGCTTCCAAGTACTTCCGGAAGTGCTGCCGGAAGGCAGGATTACCCGACGCAATTACCCTTCATAGCACGCGACACACTTTGGCAACAAACCTAATAAAAGGGAATGTGAGCCTATACTTGGTTGGCAAAATCCTTGGACACAAGAATCCAGATTTGACAACTAAACTGTATGAGCACATAGCCCCCTCTGATCTGCACAGTGCAATGTCAGTCCTAAGCAGGAGACGCATTGAGCGGCCAGCCGGCGCTGCGGTGGGGAAATATGAGGAGGGGGAGTCTAGGAACAGGGCTTTCTCATGCCAGCGGCCGATGTAGTGCTGGGGAGAGGAGATCCTTCAGGCCCAAATATGACCTAATCACAAACTTTGGAGATGCACCACGAGTATATGATCGGCAATCGTGATACCCAATCTAGGTCTGATGTATTTGTCCAGTTTTCTCCCCCCCTCGACATCAATTCTCCTACCCTTGGTCTGGGATAAGCCGTCGGCACGCTAGGCAAGTCCAAAATCCTCCTCCTCCTCGCCGCCCTCCTCCTCGCCGCCGCCGTCCTCTGCGAAAACAATACCATCAGGATGATGATCGTCAGTAGGACGACCAAGATATTGATCGCCGTTTAGGTTCGCTACTGGGGTCTTGTGAAATGTCTTGAATATGTAGACCGTCGGAGCTATTATGTACCATGGAGTTGAAGAATAGCATTGCCCGGAGAGTCTTGGTATCTAACAGAATCGTTCATTTCTGGGTGTTTGCATTCTGGCCCTGTAGTCGGCCAAGCGTTAGCCATCGCGCCATTGTCACAGTGAGGGAATACCGATGGAGAAAAGAGCGGATAAGTCGACTTTTTGTGTAATCATTGGAGATATGAAGAAATCTCGCCAGCTGGAAAATCGCGCTAACGCTCAGCTGCAGTTTCAGAGCGCTATCGACGCAATCAACTCGGATTTTAGGTCGAGCATTCGATCAGAGTTTCTCATCACATGGGGTGACGAGTTCCAAGGCGTCCTTGAGTCTGCTACGGACAGTCTGAGACTAATTCGTGCTTTTCAGAGGACAATAGCCGCGAAGGTATTCATACCCCCAGTGGATTTCAGGTTTGGAGTAGGGGTAGGACCCATACAAACCGAGATAAAGCGAGTGGCTCGTGCAATGGACGGTGAGGCTTTTCATAGGGCTAGGGAAGCACTTTCCCGGTCGAAGGTGGGTCCCGAGACCATTGTCTACGATTTCGCTGGTCCAGCAGCAGCTTTAGTTAACCTACTGGTGCTGACGGCTGACAGAAGGTATGCTCGTATCAGAAGTGAGACTCTTCAAATCCGTGCTTTGATGGACGAACTTGAGAATCAGAAGAGGGTTGCTGAGAGGCTTCGTTCTACACAGCAGCGTGTTTCCAGAGCTCTCAGGTCGAGTGCTTTGAAGGGAGTTGATGAAATCGAGTCTGCCTTGGCTGCCTTTTTCGCTGAATTGACTTGATTGGTGTATCTCTTTGGTAGCGACCTCGCTTTCCATTGGCCTTTTGTCGATTGGGCGATGTTTTTTCACGAAGGCATACCAATTTTTGGGATTTGAACACAAACAGACAGGGCCTTTGTGATTTACAGAAACAACATAAACATGTTGTATTTGCCAGAAACAACATAAACATGTTGTATTTGCCAAAAACAACATAAACATGTTGTATCAAAAGAACCAATGCGATACGCTGTTTTCATCGACAAAATCACAACAAACAGGCCGAGAGCCAAGCCAATTGCCCGCCTTGATACGATTGAGCAACAACCAACCACCGAAAAGCAATGCTAGAGAATGACTTACGCGGATTCGTGGCGATGATAGCCGCCTACTCAACGTATGAATACTTGATAAAGAGGGTGCTTCGTGACCCCCTAGGGCGAAAGTACAAATCGAGGAGGAGACACAAAGCTGCAGCAGAAGGGGTAGTCCTGCTAGTAACTCTGCTAATCGGGACGATTGCATTCTTCGATCCGGTATTGATCGCGGTATATGTGATTGTCTGCATCACATACTCGACAATGATCGTGTTTGAGGAACACCTCAACGAGAAAAGGCGGAAAAGGTACTCTCTTGAGATATTCATACTGAGACAGATCATAACGGTTTCTCAGCTGTATGCCTTATGGCGAATACAGCTGCCCATCGAGAGTTGGAGAGTGTATGCAGAAATAGAACTGTGGATACTGGGAGGAACAGGCCCAATCCTCACTTGGCTACTTGGCAATTCCACGAAGATGCTCCTAATATTCATTGCCTACCTATTCGTAATCGATGGCGGGACCGCAATTGTAAAGGGAATCCTCGCAAAGTTCCCGGGCCTTTCTGACAGGGCTCTAGCCAGCCTCAAGGAGGGAGAAAAAAAACCTGTTACCGGCAACAAGGTCAAGAGAAACCCAGAGGTATCTGGTGCAGAAGGAGGAGAAAATGCCGGCGAATGGATAGGAATACTCGAACGGATTCTGGCTCTAACGTTTGTTCTGGCTGGTAGCTACACCGCAGTCGCATTTGCGGTGACTGCAAAGTCAATTGCACGATTCAAGGAGCTTGAGAACAAAGACTTTGCTGAATACTACCTTCTTGGTACAACGGGTAGCCTTGTAGTCGCGATCCTAGCAGGGCTTCTGGCCGATAAGCTCAGCGACCTTTTCTGATTCCACTTTGCGACATTCGCCAAAGCTCTTGAAGTATCGGGCGCTAAATTCTTCTTGACATGGCTTAACCAGCACGCTATCTTACGAGTGCAGGCAAGTCATTCCAAACTTCCCGCAAACAAGTTTCAGTGATTGCCCTCTGTGTCCTGCAAGGCTTAAGGGAAGTGCCTGAGTGAGCATGGGGGGGCGTTCCGTTTGGAGCTGCTAACCGGACTGCTAACAGTCCACTCTTGTTTGTCGTTGGTGTGCTCGCTTGAAC
>JBATTW010000417.1:0-14972 GCA_049670805.1 Bacteroidota bacterium | reverse complement strand
AAAAGGAGCTTGACCGGCGCCGACCCGGTCAGAGTTCCGTGACGACTCCCCGGAAGGAGGCGGACAAGGTCGAGATTCTGAGTGGAGTCTACGAAGGGAAGACGACCGGGACGCCCCTCTGCATGGTTATCTGGAACACTGATGCACGGCCCTCTTCGTATGCGAAGATAAAGGATATGTTTCGTCCCGGCCACGCCGGGTACACCTACTTTGCGAAGTACGGTGTCTCGGACTACCGGGGAGGCGGGAGATCTTCCGGTCGCGAGACGGCCGCGCGGGTTGCGGCGGGTGCGGTGGCGAAATCGATTCTGGCAAAGAGAGGTATCACCATCCTGGGCTATACAAAAGAGGTCGGTGGCATCAAGGCGGTGAGGCTGGTCCCGTCGAGCATCGAAAAGAACCCGCTGCGCTGTCCGGATCCCGATGCGGCGCGCAGAATGGAGAGGAAGGTCCTGAAGGTCAAGAAGGAGGGTGATTCGCTGGGAGGCGTCGTTGAGGTGATTGTAAAGAACGCGCCAGTGGGACTGGGAGACCCGGTCTTTGACAAGCTGGAAGCGGATCTGGCAAAGGCGCTCCTCTCGATCGGTGCGGTAAGGGGCTTTGAGGTCGGGAACGGATTCTCCGCCGCCAGGTTGCGGGGGAGCGAGAACAACGATCCAATCTACTATGACCGGCGTCTGAAACGGGTCAGGACGAGGACGAACAACGCCGGCGGGATCGCCGGCGGGATTTCAAACGGGGAAGAGATCGTCGTCCGCATCGCCGTGAAGCCCACCTCTTCGATCCGCAAGCGTCAGGAGACCGTGACCACTTCCAGCAAGTCAGCCTGGATTACCGTTGAAGGCCGTCATGATCCCTGTATCTGTCCCCGTGTCGTGCCGGTGGCCGAATCCATGGTCGCGCTGACGATACTGGACCACCTCACACGTCAGCGGCTCCTCCGGAAATCGGGCGCATTGAAACAGCTGAGAGACTCCGTCGATCTCATCGATCACAACATTCTCCTGCTCCTCTCCGAGCGCCAGGCGCTGGTCCGTCAGATCGGCGATCTGAAGCGGAGGAAGAAGAGGAGCATCCTGGATGCCCGCCGGGAGAGGGAGATCCTTGTGAAGCAGATACCTCTGGCGAGAGAGCTGGAGCTGGATGACGAGTTCGTCACAGATCTCTTCCAGGCGATTTTCCAGCTTGCCCGGACGACGCAGGCGAAACGAACGAGAGGGTCCCGCTGATGACTGTTGGTCTGCTCGGATACGGGAGATTCGGGAAGCTTGCCGCTCGATACATCTCCCAGCACGCCGATGTCGTCGCCTATGACCCGCTTCACCCTCCTGGATCCAGGGGGCGTCGACACACCCGGTTTGTGTCTCTTGCAGAGGCCGCCTCGCAAAGGGTGCTCGTTCTTGCTGTGCCGGTTTCCGTCCTGGAAGATGTTCTCCGTAAGAGCCGGCCTCATGTGCGTCCCGGAGCCCTGGTCATCGATGTGTGTGCGGTCAAGAGCCAGCCTGCCCGGTGGATGAAGGCGCTCCTCCCCAGAAGCGTTCACATCCTCGGCACTCACCCGCTGTTGGGGCCGGACAGCGCCTCCCGGACTCTGAGCGGAAAAACGGTGATCCTCTGTCCCGTGCGTATTCCGGCACCGCTGCTCTCCAGGGTGAAACGGATCCTTCGTCGCAAAGGTCTCATTACGACTGTAATGTCTGTAGGCGAGCATGACCGGATGGCGGCGGAGACCATTTTCCTGACGCAGTATCTGGGGAGGATGGTAGGGAAGGCGGGTTTGCGCCGATGGCCAAAGGTGACCTTCAACTACCGCAACTTGCTCACGCTGACCGACGTTGCGGAACGTGATTCGTTCACGCTTCTGGCTGATATGGCTCGCTACAGCAGCAGAGGGGAGAGGGTCGTGAGAGCACTCAAGCGGGCCCAGCAGGACCTGGATCAAAAACTCCATTCCAGCCGCCCGCGTCGCCGCGGGCGGCAGTGATCCTTCCCCGCCTCACTCTTTGTTGCTTCTTGGGGATTTTTTGGCCTAATTTGGTCTCAAAATTGATGGAATTGTGTCCGGGTAGAGCCAGAGCATGATCGAACTGCGAAATATGGTGAAGAAGTTCGGCTCCTTCACAGCCGTTGATCAGATAAGCCTCAACATACCAAAGGGCCAGTTCTTCGGATTCCTGGGGCCGAACGGAGCTGGAAAGACGACCACCATCAAGATGATGACCGGGCTGTACGAACCAACTGCCGGGTCATGTCTCATCGACGGTCACGACATCCAGCGGGATCCCGTCGCCGCAAAGCGAAGCTTTGGGTATGTTCCGGATCAACCGTACCTCTATGACAAGCTGAGCGGTCGGGAGTTCCTCTATTTTGTCGGGGGGTTGTTTGGCATCCCGACAAAGGGTGTGCGCCAGAAGATCGACCAGTGCATCGAGACCTTCGAACTCCAGAGCTTCATCGACAAGCGGGGTGAAGAGTACTCTCAGGGGATGCGTCAGCGGATCGTTCTCTCCTCTGCGCTGCTCCACCAGCCAAAGGTGCTGATCATCGATGAGCCGCTCATCGGACTCGATCCGCGGAGCGCGCGGCTCGTCAAGGACACCCTGAAGCAGAAGACCCGTGAAGGCATGACAGTCTTTATGTCCACCCACCTCCTGGAAATCGTCGAGGAGTTGTGTGACCGGATCGCGATCATCAAGGATGGTCGGTTGATCCATGAAGAAGAGCAGACTGCGTCCCGGACCTTTGACGGCCAGCTGGAGGAGATCTTCCTCGAATTGACGAAGTAGCCCCGATGAACCCGCTCGTCCTCGTGTTGAACGTCAAGGCGAATGCTTTTCTGAAGAGCGCTTTCGACTTCCGGAGCCAGAGCGTCCTCAAAAACCTCTCTTCCGTGCTCGTATTTGGCGGCGTTGCCCTTGGGGTCTTTTTCCTGGCCCGGGGTGTGACCGGATACCTCATCCAGCAGGCACACATCGGTCAGTTCCTCTACCACCGCTTTCTCTCCATGCTTCTCTACGTTTTTTTCGTGACCGTCAACCTGGGGAACATGATTGTCTGCTACGCGACCCTCTACAGGTCCGAGGAGGTCAATTTCCTCATGGGGCTTCCGATTTCCCATGAGAAGATCTTCATCATCAAATTCATCGACAACTTCTTCTATAGTTCCGGGACACTCACGCTGCTGGGTCTCTCCTGGCTCCTCGGGTACGGCTCGTTCTACTACATGCCATGGTATTTCTACTTTCTCACCATGTTTGCGGTTCTCCTCCCCTTTATGTTGATTGCCGGCTTTATGGCGGTCACCGTCCTCATGGTGCTGATTCGGATCGCGTCCAAGATAGGTATACGCTGGCTCCTTGCGTTGATCGTCGTGGCGTACCTCTCGGCGATCTACCTCTACTTTCAGGTGACCAACCCGGTCCAGCTCGTCGAGCAGGTCATGAAACACTATCCGGACGTGAACCAGTACTTTGGATACCTGGACGCGCCGCTGGTGCGTTACCTGCCCAACCACTGGGTTGCGGAATTTCTCTACTGGTCCGTCCACGGCGACTACGCCCGGGCGTTCTTCCCGTTTTTCATGTTGCTCATCACGCTGGCGGCGTTGATGGTGGTGGCAGGATTCATGGCGCGCCTCTACTACTACAAGAGCTGGGTGGCCGCGAGTGATGCGAGGGCAATGGGGGGAAAGCGGTCTCCGCTCTTCCGCTTGAAGCTGATGGAGTTCGGAAAGAAAGGGCTGTTTCGTCCCTCCACGGATGTTCTGGTGAAGCGGGACTTCTGGGTCTTCTTCCGGGACCCGAGCCAGTGGCTGCACCTTCTTCTCATGATGCTTCTGCTTCTTATCTTTCTTGTCTCGTTGAGCTCAATGACATTGAAGCTCGCACAGCCCCTCCTGCAGGCGGTCTCGTTTCTCGTTGTCTTCCTTTTCAACGGGTTCCTCATCGCTTCGGTTTCACTCCGGTTTGTCTTTCCGGCAGTGAGTCTTGAGGGGCCGTCGTTCTGGGCTGTTCGTTCCTCACCGGTCTCTTTGAAGCGACTCTACTGGTACAAGTTCGGCTTCGCCCTCGCCCTGATCCTGTTGGTCGGAGAGGTGCTGGCCATAACTTCCATCGCTCTCTTGAGGAACAATCCCTCGCTGGTCTTTCTTTCGGGTGTGTGTACCGCGTTCATTGCCCTCGCTCTGACGAGCATCAATATGGGGGCGGGGACGTTTTTTGCCACGTTCCGGGAGAAGAACCCGATGCGCATTGCCTCCTCGCAGGGTGCGTCGATGACGTTTCTGGTGGCAATAGTCTATCTTGCGATCGTTGTCGCGATGCTGATTCTTCCCCTCCACTCATACTTTGAGAATGTCATCATTCGTGGAATCACTCCGGAAGGGTGGATGACGGTTCCGGTGGCGGGTGTTGGTATTCTGTCTGTGTTTCTTTTCATTGTATCAACCGTTGTCGGTTTACGCTCCATCTCCCGGGACTACTAACAGACGGGTCGATCAGACGGTGAATCGGTCTCACGTCCAGAGCATGCTGGAAACGGCGAGGGTCTTCGTCGGCGAAGGGAAAGCGCTCCATGCGATCCAGCTCTACCGGCGCATACAAGAGCAGGAGCCTCTGACCATCGAGTCCTACCTGCGGCTTGCCACGCTCTTCAGCGACCAGGGTCAGTTGGGCTCTGCCGAGAGGGTGTTGCGATGCGGTCTCAGGCGTCGGCCCAGGAATCCGGACCTTCTGCTCCTGCTGGGCGATCTGCTCGTGCGGGAGGGACGATACCGCCAGGCGGTCACTTACTACAGCCGGCTACG
This sequence comes from Bacteroidota bacterium, assembly GCA_049670805.1. Taxonomy (GTDB): domain Bacteria; phylum Bacteroidota; class Ignavibacteria; order UBA10030; family UBA6906; genus JBATTW01. The sequence continues at coordinate 10,168 of JBATTW010000417.1, read as the reverse complement.
GAGGTCGAACCGTCCCGGCATCCACCTGCGGCTGGGTCTTGCCCACTTCAGGGACGGAGACCTGGGTGCCGCAGAAGAGGAGCTCCGTGCGGCGGTCCGGCACAACCCTTCCCTTCCCAAGGTGCATGATCTCCTCGGTGAGATCCTGCTCCAGAGGGGGAAGCCCGAACCCGCGATTGCCGAGTTGCGGCGGGCCATCCGCCACGACCCCTACAGCGGTACCGCGCACAGGTTGCTTGGCACGGCACTGATGGAGACCCACCGCATCGTGGAAGCACACGAGGAGTTTCTCGTTGCGGTCGACGTAAACCCCGAGGACTCCGCCGCGTGGCAATTGTGTGGTGAGACCCTTATACGCATGCGACAGTATGCCGACGCGGAGTACTATCTCAAGAGGGCGCTGGCTCTTGATCCGACCTCGGCTGATGCAACCACGAGCCTCGGCTATCTCTCCATTCAGAAGGGGGACGTGGTGAAGGCCCTGGAGGCGTTTGATGCCGCGCTAAAGATTCAACCGGGTCACGTTCGCGCTCTCGACGGAAAACTCCATTTGAGAATCTTTTCAAGGCAATCATGACCCGCAGCCGCTCTGCTTTTCTGATTCTTCTGGGAGTTTTTCTCCTCCCCTCGTTTGGTCTTTTCGGACAACAACGGATTGAATTCGACGAAGAGGCCGAAACGGTTTTTGAGGAAGGCGTCGCGAAGTTCGAGGAGGGGGCCTACGAGGATGCAGCGCGTCTGTTCGACCGGGTCATGAGGGAGTATCCGACTTCACACCGCATCACCGCGGCGTACGTCATGAAGAGTAAGGCGTTGCTCCGCGCAGGGAGGAATCTGGAGACCGCCCGCACGATCAGATCTTTTCTGGAGCGCTATCCCGCCAGCAGCTATCTCGCGGACGCGAATCTCGTTCTGGGGTCGGTCTTTGAACGCGTGGGCAGATACGAGGATGCGATCAGAGAGTACCGTTCTGCATGGAACGCGCTTCCCGAGGAGCCTTCCCCGAAGCTCTTCCGTCTCGTTGTGGCGGCGCTGGATTCCGCTATTGACCAGTATGTTCCGGTCAGAACCGTTCGAACGGTTCTGGAAAGTACGGCTGAGAGGGACCAGCGCGCCTATTTCTGGTTGAAGATCGGCGAGAAGGAGGTGGGTCTTCACAATATCGTTGCCGCTTCCGTTGCCTACGACACGCTCCTCAGATACTACCGCGACAATCCCTTTGGTGGGCGTGTTGCGGCCCTGGAACGAAGCATCGGCTCGCGGAAAACGTTGAAGATGGGTGTTCTTCTTCCGCTCCTTGAAAAGGGGGACCCCTCAGCGGTGAAGAGGCTTGGGAACGAGATTCTGGAAGGAATAACCTACGCGGTGAACGAGTACGGGCGGGATCCCGGCACCCGGGTTCATGTCTCCCTGGAGGTTCGAGACTCAGAGCGGGATGCCGCTGCGGCGTCCAGGGCGGTGGAGGACCTGGCGGCGGACCCGGATGTCGTCGGGATCCTGGGGCCGGTCTTCTCCAGCACGACCTCATCGGCAGCCGGTCCGGCACAGGAGATGGGGATACCGCTGATCAGCCCTACAGCGAACGCCAACGGTCTTGCCGCACGGGGGGAGATGATTTTTCAGGTGAATCCCGACTATGAGACGCGGGGGCGGGCAATGGCGCGGTTTGCCATACTCAAAAAGGGGTTCACGACCCTGGCTGTCCTGGCTCCTCGGGACACGTACGGACGGTTGCTTGCCGAGGCGTTTATGAGGGAAGCGAGGAGGCTGGAGGCCGACGTCATCGCTTTGGAATGGTATGTGGACGGAACCTCAGACTTCAAATCCCAGCTGCACAGAATTAGACGGGCGGGCATGCTCCATTCGGCCGAACCACTGCTGGCGTTCGGAGGAACGCTCACGCGGAGCGATGTGATGAAGTTTCTGAGCCTCGGGATCCCCCTGAGGAGGCTGGATTCGCTTATGGGCACGGGGACAACGATCGAGGCACAGGCGCTTCTGGGACCGGATGCGCGCGCAATTCTAGACTCGCTTCAGATTCCGGTAGAGTACGACGAATCCCGGATCGACAGTCTGGAGTACCCGGTGAGCTCCATCCAGGGGATTTACATCCCCATCAGCTCCCCGGCCGAGATCGGAGTGGTGTCGTCTCAGATCGTCTACTTTCACTTCGAGACACAGCTGCTCGGTTCCGGCGAGTGGGGTGACATTGCTGAGCTGGACGCGAACAATCGCTATTGCGATGGGGTGATTTTTGAATCGGATACGTTCATTGATTCGGCGAGTGAATCGTATGCCGACTTTGCCGCAGGTTTCACCCGTCAGTTCGGGAAGGTTCCCACCAAAGACGTTCTTTACGGTTATGACGGAGCGCAGCTGGTGCTGGAAAGCATCCGCGGCGGGGCAAGCACGAGACAGGCCCTCGCACTCTCGCTGGCGGAGGTCAGGGAGTTCCGCGGTCTCCGCTCGCTGATCGGATTCTCCTACCGGAGAGTCAATTCCTGGCTGACAATTCTCCAGTTCACGGGAGACCGGCTGGAGCGTTTGGAGGAGATCTCAGTGCCATGAGCCACCCGGGAGGCCGCTCGTGATTCGGGAACGCCACACCATCAGGGACTGGCCGATCCGGGAGCGGCCGCGGGAGAAGCTCCTTTCCGGCGGTCCGGAGGGTCTGAGCGATGGGGAGCTGCTGGCAATTCTCCTGAGAAACGGAAGGGCACGGGAGACGGCTCTTGACATGGCCAGGGGACTTCTCATCAGACAGGGGGGGCTGGCGGGTGTCGGGCGGATGAACGCGGGAGAGTTGACCAGAACGGCGGGTATCGGGCCGGCAAAGGCAGGGCAACTCCTCGCGGCATTTGAGATCGGCCGGAGGTGCCGGGAGGGGGTCCCTGAGGAACTCGGGCCGATCCGGGGGCCCGGGGATGTTGCGCGGCACATGGTGCCACGGCTGGAGGCACTGGCATGCGAGGTTTTCCACGTTCTCGTGCTTGACGCGAAAAACGGGCTCAGGAGCGACGTGGAGCTGACCCGCGGGACGCTCAATGCAAGCCTGGTTCACCCCCGAGAGGTATTCAAGGTCGCGATTGACTCGAGAGCTGCCGCGGTCATCGTTGTCCACAACCACCCCAGCGGGAATCCGGAGCCGAGCCAGGAGGACATTCAGACAACGCACCAGCTGGCCGAGGCCGGTCGCATTGTCGGGATCCCGCTGACGGATCACATCATCATTGCCGGTCGCAAATATGTGAGTCTGGCCGAGCGGGGGGAGGTCTGAATCGGCCGCTCATCCCCCTGTTTCCGAGCGTCTTTGGTCAAATTTAATGATTGACAAAGGAGCAAATATTCCTTATTATCCTCCAGGATTTGTCGCTATGCAGCCACTATATCTCACCGTTACAACTATCACCGGAGGGGTTCACATGCAAAAAATTGCGAGGTCTGTTACGGCTTTTGGTGTGGCTCTCCTTTTTTCTAGCGCAGTGATGTTGACAGGCTGCTCATCGGGTCCCGATGAGGCCCAGCTGAAGCAGCTGGAAGACCTGAAGGGAGAAGTTGCGTCAATGGAGAAGGAAGTCGCTGAGAAGGAGAAGCAGGTGGCGTCGTTGAAAGACGAGGTCGCCAAGAAAGAGGCCCAGCTGCAAAAGTGCCAGGATGATCAGCAGGTCGTCAAGCAACGGCTCGCCGAATGAGGCGCTGTCAGAACGTAACGTGCATGAACCATCTAACGAAGGAGCTTTGACTCATGAAAATTAAAGGACTATTCTTCTTCATGTTAGCTGCTCTGCTCGTGGTCTCTGTCAGCGTGTCACAGGCACAGGAAGAGATGACCATGGAAGAGTGGCAGGCGCAGGTTGACCAGCTCACGGCAGCGCGGGATGAGCTGAGCGGGAAACTCGATACACTCGGGAAAGACATCACTGATATGACGGCATCGTCCACAAATCTTACCGAGAGCCACAAGACGTGCATGGATGAGCTCTACGCGCTCGTCGGGTCCAACGCCGAGGAAGCGGCGGCCTACAGGGCGCAGATCGAAGCCGCCGAAAACCAGGCCAATATGCTGACAAGGCTTTCCGATGCGGATCTGCTTGCCAGGAGCGGTGAAGTGGATGAGCTCGCAACGACCGTGGACGGCCTCTGGGAGAACAAGCTCTCGTTGATCCCGGAATTCTGGGATGGGCTGACAGGATTGAACGAAAAGGTCAAGAGCCTCCAGGATGCCCTTGCCGCTCAGGGAAAGGTCTACACCGTCGGGACATGGGCGAGTGACCGTGACTGCCTCTGGAACATCGCCAAGAAGCCCGATATCTATGACAACGCGTGGCTCTGGCCCAGAATCTGGCAGGGGAACCGTGACCAGATCAAGGACCCGGACCTCATCTACCCCGGACAGAAGCTGACGATTCCGAAGGGTGACGAGATGAGCACCGAGGAGAAGGGTGCGGCCAGGACCTACTACAAGAGCAAACCCGCAGCAGAGATCGACTAGCAGAGAGAGAGTGTCAGAAGCTGAATCGAAGTAGGTGGTAGCAGAACCCCCTTTCCTTTGCAGGGAAGGGGGTTCTGTATTTTCCCCGAAGAGTTGAAGGCGGATCCGTGGCTGAACGAAAGGTGAAGATCAATATCCCGGACGGTGTGAGCCTGCTGGGTATCAACGATGCCAACCTTCAAACGGTTGAGCGTCGTTTTGACGCGACCATTGTGGCCCGTGGGGATACGATAACGATCAAGGGAGAACCGCACGAAGTCGAGCAAGTCGAGAAGGTGTTCAAGGAGCTCGCGTTCCTTCTCGAGCGCAACGGGACACTTACAACAAACGACGTCGAGACCGTCATTGACCTGGTGAGCGTAAACGGGGATCCGGCTCTTCCGAATTCGATCGCCACGTCGATGTCCGCTGAGGAGCTGGACGCGGTCCTTCTCTACACCAACAATCAGATCATCCGTGCAAAGACGCCGGGGCAGCGTGAGTACGTCCGTCAGGTCCGAAAGAACGATATCGTCGTAGCGGTTGGACCCGCGGGAACGGGAAAGACCTACATGGCCGTCGCGTTCGCCGTCGCGAGTTTGAAGAGCAACGAGATAACCAAGATCGTCCTCACGCGTCCGGCCGTGGAGGCAGGGGAAAACCTCGGTTTTCTTCCCGGTGATCTGAAAGAAAAGGTGGACCCGTATCTCCGTCCGCTCTACGATGCCCTTGATGACATGATCCCGGCGGAAAAGCTCCGTGGCTACATCGAAAAACGGATCATCGAGATTGCCCCCCTGGCCTATATGCGAGGCAGGACGCTGAACAACGCCTTTGTGATTCTGGATGAGGCGCAGAACGCCTCGGGCATGCAGATGAAGATGTTTTTGACCCGCCTCGGACCCAACTCCAGGGCCATTGTAACCGGTGACATTACCCAGATAGACCTTCCCAACCGCATGAATTCGGGTCTGGTGCAGATCCAGGATGTCCTGCGGGGTGTGGAGGGGATTGCCTTTGTCTACTTCGACAGGAACGACGTTGTCCGGCACCGTCTCGTCAAAGACATCATTGACGCCTATGACAAGTTCCAGAACGGTGATCTCCCGCCCGAGGACGGTCAGTGACGCCCGCGCTTCGCGCTGTTCCAGTAGCGGTCCATCTCGGCGAGTGTTGAGTCTCTGGGATCCTTCCCCCGTTTGCGCAGCTCCTTCTCCACGAGACGAAATCGCCTGTCAAACTTCTGGACGGTGCGGCGGAGCGCATTCTCGGGATTTACCTTTACAAACCGCGCGAAGTTCACGAGCGCAAAGAGGAGATCGCCGAACTCTTCCTCCCGACGTTCCGCTCCGCGAGCTTTGACCGCCTGCTTCAGTTCCTCCAGCTCCTCGCGGACCTTCTCCCAGACCTCTTCCGGAGAGCTCCAGTCGAACCCGACCTTTGCGGCGCGCTGCTGCACCCGGTATGCACGCTGGAGCGAGGGGAGTGTTTTCGGAACCCCGTCCAGGAGTGAGGATCGACCCTCCTCGAGTTTGAGGGCCTCCCAGCTCCGTTTCACCTCCCGGGCACTGCGCGCCCTGCGAGTACCAAAGACATGGGGATGTCTTCGCACGAGCTTGTTGCTGACCTCTTCAAACACATCCCTGAGGGTGAACTCCCCTGATTGTTCGGCGATGGTCGCGTGCATGATCACGTGGAGCATCAGGTCGCCGAGTTCTCTCTTGAGTTCATCGGTCTCCCTCCCGTCAATCGCTTCGACGACCTCGTACGTTTCCTCGATGAGGCTCCCGCGGAGTGATCGGTGTGTCTGTTTTCTGTCCCAGGGACAGTCCCTCCTGAGGCGGCGAACGATCCTGACGAAACCTTTGAATTCCTCTGCCGGGATGCGTCTGTACGATGGTGCTGGCATGATCTCCCTGTCTGTCTGCTGGTTGAATGGTGTGGAACTTAGAGAAATCCCCCCGGAGTTGCAATTGGCTGGATTCTCTTGCACCGGGGCTCTATATTGTAACGTTCGTGAGGTCTGCTGTCGGAGCAATGGAGGAAGACTATGAAGTGGAAGCTGACTGTTGGTGCCGTGCTGGGGCTGGGTCTTGCCGCAATCGGACTGATCCTCTTCTCCGGACCCCGTGAGGTCACCATGGTGCTCCTCAATGGTAGAGTCTATACCGTCGACGGGAACTGGTCCGTCCAGGAGGCAATTGCGATCGACGGGGACAGAGTTGTGGAGGTCGGTTCCTCAAAAGAGATCGGGTCATCGTATGCGGGTGAGACCGTGATTGACCTGAAGGGGAGACCCGTCTTCCCCGGTTTCATCGACTCGCACGCCCACCTGGAGTCCCTCGGATCGGTACTTGCCACGCTCAACCTTGCGGGAAGCGGCTCCCTTGAAGAGGTGAGTCGGCTGGTCCGGGGCGCAGCTGCCCGGAAGGAGCCCGGCCAGTGGATCCGGGGGCGGGGCTGGGACCAGAACCTCTGGAGGGAGAAACGGTTCCCCCATCATCGGGATCTGGACGGCGCAGCTCCGGAGAACCCGGTCTATCTTGTGCGTATCGATGGTCACGCCGTCTGGGTGAACAGACCTGCCCTCGAGCTCACCGGGATCTCCTCAAACACCCCCGACCCCCCCGGAGGGAAGATCCTGCGGGATCGAGATGGCGAACCGACCGGTGTCTTCATCGACAGAGCGATTGATCTTGTGTCGGCCTCCGTTCCAGGACCCACACCGGATGAGCGAATGGTTCTGGTCGAGAAAGCCGTCGCGGAGTGTATCCGATACGGCCTGACACAGGTCCATGACATGGGGGTGGATTCGATCGGGATTCTCCTTTACAAGAAGCTGGTATCTGAAGGGCGGCTGCCCCTCAGGGTGTATGCTGCGCTGGAAGGTCATGACGGCGCCTGGGGGTGGTACAGGGAGCACGGTCCCGAAGTCAATACGGCCGGGAACATGCTCACGATCCGGGCGGTCAAGCTCTACGCTGACGGGGCACTGGGATCACGGGGAGCAGCCATGCTCACCTCCTATTCAGACGATCCCACAACCCGCGGACTCGCGCTGACAAGTGAGGCGGATCTCCGGAGGGCTGCGGACCAGTGTCTGGAATCAGGTTTTCAGCTCTGCGTTCATGCGATAGGCGACCGCGGGAATGCTCTTACTCTAAATGTTTATGAATCCGCCTTTAAGTCATTGAAAACAAACACGAAAGATGTTCGATTTCGAGTTGAACATGCCCAGATTCTCCATCCGGAAGAGATCCCCAAGTTTGCCCGCCTGGGTGTCATCCCGTCGATGCAACCGACTCACTGCACATCGGACATGTACTGGGCCGAGGAAAGGGTTGGGCAGAAGAGGGCTATCGGAGCATACGCATGGCGGTCACTCATTGATGCCGGGAGCATCATCCCGGCAGGCTCCGACTTCCCGGTGGAAGGCCCGAACCCCCTCTGGGGGTTCTACGCTGCAATTACCAGGCAGGACCAGAGCGGGTGGCCCGAAGGTGGATGGTATGGCGAGCAGCGGATGACACGTGAGGAGGCCCTGAAGGCATTCACCATCTGGGGAGCCTACGCCGCCTTCCAGGAAGATGAGAAGGGGTCACTGGAACCGGGAAAATGGGCAGACCTGGTGGTTCTCTCGGGCGATCTGATGAGTATCCCGGCGGAGGAGATCCCGGCTGTTCGCGTTGACCTGACCGTCGTTGGCGGGCGTGTGGTCTTTAGCTCTGAGGAGTAGAGATGATTGCTATTCTCAGCAGGGGGGTATATATTTCCGCCGCATGAACGCTCCTACGACCAGACAGAAGTGGACTGTTCTGACTCTTACCGCATCAGCACGGGAACATCTTACCACCCGCGGGTTTGATGAGGCGCGGTTGACGGTTGACCTCCTTCTTGCAAACGTGCTCCGGATTAGCCGACTGGAACTCTACCTGCAGTACGACAGACCTGTTACAGCCACCGAAATCAGAATTTTCAAAGACCTTCTGAAAAGGCGGCTCCGACACGAGCCGCTGCAGTATATTCTGGGTGAGACGGAATTCATGGGGCTCGCCCTGAAGGTGGATCAAAACGTCCTGATCCCCAGGCCGGAGACAGAGCTTCTGGCCGAGAAAGCTCTGGAGACAATAGAGGATCTCCCTCCCGGTCCGGCCCGGGTGCTGGACATCGGGACGGGTTCGGGGAACATCGCGATCGCGCTTGCGCACTTCGCTCCTGAAACGCACGTAACAGCCATTGACGTGAGCGAAAACGCTCTGACGGTCGCGGCAGAGAACGTCGCCCGGCATGGGTTGAAGAACGTCACTCTTCAGAAGCTGGACCTGTTCGGGGAGATCCCGGGAGACCGGCAGTTCAGTCTGGTTGTTTCCAATCCGCCGTATGTTTCGGCCGATGAGTTCGAGCAGCTGCAGCCCGAGATCAGGGAATTCGAACCCAGGCGGGCAACCACAGATGATGCGGACGGTTTCCGGTTCATCAATCGGATATCGGGAATGGCCGGCTCGTACCTCGTGCCGGGTGGAGCATTGATTGTGGAGATCGGGTACGGGCAATCTGCTGCGGCACTGGATATCATGAGGGGGGCGGGGCTGCTCAACGTGGAGATCTTCCAGGACTATGGCTCCATTCCCAGAGTCATCCGGGGATGGCAGCCCGGAGGGGGGGCACCGACCGGATGAGGGTTGTGCTTCAGAGGGTGAAAGAGGGAAGCGTTGTTATCGAGGATACCGTGCGCGCCCGGATTGAGAGGGGGTATGTCATTCTTCTGGGGATCCGAACTGGTGACACGCCCGAGGCGGCCCTGGCACTCGCTGACAAATGTGCCGGTCTGCGAGTTATGGAGGATGACCAGGGGAAGATGAATCTCAGCCTCAAGGATGTCGGGGGGAGTGTGCTGGTTGTCTCGCAGTTCACGCTCTATGGAGATGCGCAGAAAGGGAACCGTCCCAGCTTTACGGCTGCCGCCCGGCCCGAGGAAGCCGAACCGCTCTATGAAGCTTTTCTGCAACGGATGCGGTCCGCTCTCGGCCCGGCGCGGGTCCAATCCGGAGTCTTCGGAGCCATGATGGATGTCAGGATCGTGAACGACGGTCCCGTTACTCTGCTTATCGATAGTCCAGGATCTCAGCAGTGAAAGGAGAAAGAGATATGAACCCGAGGAATCGCAACGCAGTGGTGGTATCCGTTGGAGTCGCCGTGCTGGTGTTTCTGGCCTGTGCGGAGGTCCGGGCACAGGAGACGTTTGCGTCGATCGGCTCAGCGTTTATCGAAATCAAGTACCAGCGTGGCACGCCTGAGAAAGAGGTGAGGGAGTTGCTGGAGTTCCTGCAGCGGGATCGGGAAGCGATCACGGCGGAACTTGGTTTCGAGTCCGAGAAAAAGATCACCGTGAAGATCTACACCACGGTCGGGCAATTCCGTTCGGATGCGAAAGTCAAGGAAAACTGGAGAGAGGTTGTCTTCTCGCGGGGAACACTGCATGTTCAACCGCTGGAGCTGCTCCTTGAGGAGGGCACTCTTGATCGCACCATGTCGTATGAGCTGGCGCTGGCCATACTGGAAGATGCCTGGAGCCTGGGCTGTCCGCAGTGGCTCCGGGAGGCGTACGCGGTCTATCACTCCGGTATGCTGGAGAGTCTGACCCCACCCATCGGGGTACGGCACACGTCGTTTGCTGATCTGGACCAGGACCTGCAG
>JBATTW010000416.1:0-1952 GCA_049670805.1 Bacteroidota bacterium | reverse complement strand
GGCCAGGGGTCGGGTGGGGATCATCGGGGGTGGGAATTCCGCCGTGGATGCCGCCCGGGTGGCGATCCGGCAGCCAGGCGTGGAGAGCGTAACGATTTTCTATCGGCGGACACGCGATGAGATGCCGGCGTTCCCGGAGGAGATCGAAGCGGCTCTTCAGGAAGGAGTGCGCCTGGAGACGCTTGTTGCTCCCATCGGGATCCTTTCCGAGGATGGCAGGCTCTCGGGCGTCGAATGCATTAACAACGAGCTGGGTGAAATCGACCAGAGCGGCAGGCGGCGTCCGGTGGCTGTGCCGGGAACGCAGCATGTCGTGCCGCTCAACACGCTGGTGGTTGCAATCAGCGAAGGCTCGGACACTGACTGTGTTGCCGTTGCGGGCGCCAACCGGCTGGAGGTTGACGATGCCCGCAAGACCATCCGCGTCGATCGCGAGACCCTGACCACCAATCGTCCCGGCGTCTTTGCGGGCGGGGACGTGGTGACAGGCCCGAACACGGTCGTGGATGCGATTGTCTCCGGCCAGAAGGCTGCCATGATGATCGACCTCTACCTTCGCAACCAGCTCCTGGAGCAGACCTACGAGGTGCGCAGGCCGAGTGTGTACGTTGAACCTGCGAAGAGCAATGGCCAGGGGATCTACCAGTCCTCCCGCGTCGACCTTCCCCGCCTGGACGTGGATGCCAGGCGGCAGAGCTTCCGGGAGGTCGAGCGTACGCTCAGCCTGGAGGACGCGCTCCAAGAAGCGAGGCGCTGTCTCCGTTGTGACCTGGAGTTTGTCAACCGCGAGGAAAAGCCGGAACCACTGCAAGCAATGGAGGACACCGGTTCATGATCAAGCTCAAAATCAATGGTCTGGAGGTCTCGGTGGAGAGGGGGACCACGCTGCTTGAGGCCGCCCGCTTCATTGGATTTCCAATTCCGACGCTCTGCCACATGGAAGGGTTGACTCCCTACGGGGCCTGCCGGCTCTGCGTTGTGGAGATTGGCGAGGGCCCGAAGGCCCAGCTCGTTTCCTCCTGCACGTATCCGGCGGAGGATGGATTGAAGGTGAGGACGAGCTCCAGGCGCGTTATGCGCGCCCGCGCTATGGTGATCGAGCTCTTGCTAGCGTCCTGCCCACAATCAAAAGCCATACAGGATCTGGCCTCCAAGTACGAGATTCGCCAGCAACGTTTCAGACAGGAGTATGAAGACTGCATCCTGTGCGGTCGCTGCGTCCGGATGTGCGAGGAGCAGATGGTGGGTGGGGCCATAGGATTCCGCGGTAGGGGCGGAACGCGAGACATCGGAACCCCATTCGACACGAAGTCGGAGAAATGCCGGCAGTGCGGTGGGTGCATCTATGTCTGTCCTGTCTGTGAGCTCCGCTGCACGTACAACGATACTTCGCGGGTGATCTGCGGCTCCTGTGCCAACTTGAGCCCGCCGTGCCTGGGGAAGGAACGGTTTGACGACATGATGTGCTACATGGATCCGTGTATCGCCTGTGAAATAAAGAAGGACTGACGAAAGGAGAGGATCTCACATGTCACTCTCGAGAACGAACGCCACGGCGGCGACACTGACGAAGAATCGAACGGATGGATCAGTGGTTCCCGCCTCCGGCATGTGTGTGACGTGCGTTGACGGATGCATTGGAATGTGCGAGATAGGGAAGTCGGCCTACAGAGGGCACGAAGTCATCTATCCGCAGCCATTCGGAGTGATCACCACCGCAGCGGAGAAGATGTACCCCGTCGACTACTCTCACTTCAACATCATGGGTGGGGTGGTCGGTGCCCAGGGCATTGAGGCCGACAGCGACAAAGCCATCTTCCCTGCGGTCAGCCTCGAGGTCTTCTTCGGCCACGACAAGGGGCTGAAGTTTCGCCTGCCGTGGATTATTCCCGGCATCGGCTCCACCGACGTTGCGAAGAACAACTGGGAGGGGATCGCAATGGGCTCCGCCC
>JBATTW010000415.1:0-1588 GCA_049670805.1 Bacteroidota bacterium | reverse complement strand
CTACTCGAGTGACAAATCTGGAAAAAGTGATCCCGGCTGTCTCCCAAACCGACTTTGACACAACAGCCTCAGGCTGGATCCGCGATGGCGAATCAGGTGTCATCCACATCAAGACCGACGATTCACCCTCATACCTGGAGATATCACTGAAAAGGTGACGCCGGACACCAAATCGGTGTGACGCAGGTCAGGCGACACGACCACCCCCTTTGACCTTTGGCGGATGATGTAATATCTTCAGTATGTAACGAAACTCACCAGGACCTATGACCGATCAAACACCACAGTCGCCAGGCGAAGACTTCGCCGGTTACCTCGCGAAGGCTCACGCAGACGTCGAGACGGGCAACTATCTCGAAGCGCTGGCGTTTGCACAGAAGGCAAAGGATCTCGAACCAAAGAACATCTACGTCCTCGCGCTCGAGAAACAGATCGAGCAACTGGTCGAACTCTCTGAGGGAAACGCACTCACAGATGAGCAGCGAACTGACATCCTGGAGTCAATCCCCGGGATCATTGATCGCGCTGTTGAAGGGCCACCCCCGGACGAACCGGACGAAGAGCAAGCGGTCAGGGAAGCCCAACCGGCGCCCCGAGCTGACCGGGCGGACCGTGAGGCGGCACTCGAGTGGCTCAAGAACCAGTACTTTCAGCACGCGCACGACTACGTCCGGAAGGGGGAGTACGATAACGCTCTGGCGGAAATTCGCAGAGTATTTATCATCGATTCGGCAAACCAAACGGCAAAGCAGTTCGAGCATCACATCCTCGAGCTTGCAGATCTGCACAGAGAACTCCCGGTGGGCCAGGAGTCGGCGGAACCTTCCGCTAAACCCCCGCCACCCCCACAGCCTCCTGCCCCGAAGATTCCTGAACCGGTTCAGGTTCAGGTAGCAGATCAGAAGGAGCCACCGAAACCGCGGCGACGATGGTATATGGTGGTCGTCGTGGGCATCATTCTGGTGGCGATGGCTTTTATCGGCTACGTATTGATTCAGCTCTGGATGCGTGAAAACGTGAGCAAGCCAACACGGACAGAGCAGGAAGTGCTCACCCCACAGCCCGAGATCTACTACCAGGAAGGTCAGCAGGCTGCCGAGCCCCGACCCGCTCCGCAAGAAGAACTCCAACAGTCGGCTGACAGTTCGAGAGACAGCACCAGTACACGAGTTGACACCTCCACGTCACCCGCCGGTTGACCCCGCTGTTCCCCATGACTGCACATCACCATCGAACAGGGTGAACGTCCCTCCCTGGACCTTCTGCTTTCCCCCCTTTTCTCAATCATAATCTACCAGATCACACCCCGCAGCTGGCATATCCTTTGTACCCTAAGATCGTGGAAAAGGAGCACAACAGCAGATCCCCACCGGTCATCGAAGAGAAGGGTTCAGAAAGCGATGTCGCTACGGTTGGTTGACAAACTGGTCAGAGAGGAGAATTATGCAAAGGCCCTCAGGATCCTGATCAGGGTTCGGGAACAGTATCCCGAGAACCCCTACCTGCCGGCGTACGAAGACCGATTGCGCGCGCTCGTTGCTGCAGGAAAATCACGTTCAGAGCCGCCCCCCTCAAGACGCACGGTGGC
>JBATTW010000414.1:0-1924 GCA_049670805.1 Bacteroidota bacterium | reverse complement strand
TGTTTCAGCTGGCAAAGAAGGCCGGCGAGGAAGAGGGACGGCGAAAAGTGATGAAAATCGATGAAATCACAACGCCGTTCGTTCAGCTCTGAGGCCAGGAAACCGGCCGCAAGACGCATCACCGGTGTCTCGTACTCGGGCAGCACCAGGGGGCTGTATTCTCCCAGGATGGAATGCTCTCCGAGCATCCGGAGGCACGACACGGTCGTGATTTTCAGGTCGTGCTTCTCGATATAGCACGGAAACGCCGCAACGAGTCGTGCTCCGTCCCACACCGTTAGAAGGCGTAGACGATAAAGGTCTCCAAAAGTTGTCCACCATGTGTGGAGCCAGTCAAAAGACTGATACACCGATCCCCGAAGGTCGGCGTGGAGTTCTTCCCATGGCTCGCGAAGGGAGGAGAACTCCCGGGTAGTTGTGATGACATGTTTTTCCATTACTTGAATATAGGGGGGCTCGAGGAGTTACGAATTGCTCTGGGGCACACGCGGCAGCACATTTGCTTGATTTTGTTCGACCCCTTTCTTAAGGTAGAGTCATGGTACACATGGGAAACAGTTCCCTGCGTGTTCATCACCTCTCGACTGAGGAGGCCTGCCTTCAATGATCATCGTCATGAAGTCCCGTGCGACTGATGAAGACGTTCAAACCGTCCTGGATGCGATCAAAGAGACCGGACTCCAGCCCCACGTTTCACGGGGGGTGGAACGGACAATTATCGGGGTCATCGGGGATGAGCGGCTCATCAGAAAGGAACGCTTTGCCCTCCTGCCGCATGTGGAAGATGTCATCCCCATTCTCAAGCCGTTCAAACTGGCCAGCCGGGAGTTCAAACGCGAAAACTCCGTCATTGACGTCGCGGGGGCGCGTGTTGGTGGGAAGGCTGTGGTTGTCATTGCGGGACCCTGTTCAGTTGAGAGTGAAGAGCAGGTCTTCGTGACTGCCGAAAGGGTAAAGGCGGCCGGCGCGCACCTCCTCCGCGGAGGGGCCTACAAGCCCAGAACGAGCCCCTACGCATTCCAGGGACTCGGTGTGGACGGTTTGAAGATCCTGGCGAAGGTCCGGGAAGCCACTGGACTTGGCATTGTCACGGAAGTGATGGAATCGGCGGAGGCCGAGATTGTGGCCGAATATGCGGATATGCTTCAGGTGGGCGCCCGCAATATGCACAACTCCAAGCTCCTCCGCTCGCTGGCCCGTATCAACAAGCCTGTGCTTCTGAAGAGAAACTTCGCCGCCACGTTCAACGAGTTTCTCATGAGTGCCGAGTATCTGCTCTCGGGCGGAAACAGTCAGGTTGTGCTCTGTGAGCGGGGCATCCGGACCTTTGTGGAGTACACGAGAAACACGCTCGATCTGAACGTGGTCCCGGCTGTCCACGAGCTATCCCATCTTCCCATCATCGTTGACCCGAGCCACGGGACGGGGAGGCACGAATTGGTACTTCCGATGAGTCTGGCCGCCCTGGGTGCTGGAGCGGATGGACTCATGGTGGAGGTTCACCCGAGGCCCGCTGAGGCACTCTCCGACGGCGAGCAATCTCTCACGCCGGACGACTTTGATGAGCTGATGAAACGCGTCAGGTCGCTGGCCATCGCCCTCGGAAGGGCATGACAGACTCCCCGAAGATGCTCTCCACCGTCATCTTCTTTGCGGTGTTCTTCACCGTGTACGGGCTCCTCAACTACTATGTCTTTCTCCGTGGCTGGCAGGCGATCCCTCTGGGTGCAGGGTGGAGAGCCTGGTATCTCGTCGTCTTCCTTTTCCTTGCGCTGAGTTTTGTGGCAGGGCGATTCCTCGAGCGGGCGTGGCTCTCACACGTCAGTTCACTTCTCGTCTGGGTGGGGTCGTTCTGGCTTGCCGCGATGGCGTACCTCTTCTTTGCAGTTGTGCTGTTCGATCTTCTTCGACTGGCGAACAGCCT
>JBATTW010000413.1:0-1587 GCA_049670805.1 Bacteroidota bacterium | reverse complement strand
CGTACTACTTCGTGGTCCTCGAAGATCGGAAGAACTACTACGGAACACTTCGTACCGGACCCGACCTCAGGGTCAGAATCAGCACAGAGGATGCGGGGGTGATCGAGTGTGACATGCAGGAGATAGTGTATCTGGAATCGGTCGAGGAATCCTTCGGGGATCGACTGGTGGCGTCGATTGACGTGGGGTTCAGCCTGACAAAAGCGCAAAACCAGCGTCAGTTAACGATCAACGGTTCGTTCGGGTACAAAACGAAGTCCTGGTCAACGCTTCTCACGCTTGGCTCGCTCCGTTCCGCACAGGACAACACGGAGAGCATCGAACGTCAAGAGGGGGACCTGACGGGGTGGTACATTCTCCCGCGCGAGTGGTATCTCTCAGTCACGATCTCCGCCCTCTCAAGCACCGAGCAGAAGCTGGATCTCAGGGTGAACGGGAGAGTCGCGTTTGGCAAATTCCTCATCTGGACCTCGAGCACGTACTGGGGCATCAGGATAGGCGCAAACAGGAACAATGAACGTTACTCCGACGAGACGCCTGATCGTGCCAGCTGGGAGGGATACCTCGGAACGGAACTGAACCTGTATGACGTGGCAGACATTGATGTCTTTGCCAAGCTCGATGCGTACCCAGGTCTGACAGAGACAAAGAGGTTCAGGGCTGATTTCAATCTTAATGCAAAGTTTGATCTCCCCCTTGATTTCTATATCAGCCTGGGTGTTGCAGCCAACTATGACAACATACCGGCTGAAGGGGCGGACAAGACAGATTACGTGGTGAAATCCGGTCTGGGATGGGAGTGGTGACGCTTCGAGGTTTGGCCCGTTCCTCAGAAAACCGGTTGCAGTCTCACCAAAGCCGACATATTCTCCCTGGTCATTATCGAGTCATGAAACCCTCGATCCGTGCAATCGTGATCGGCGCGGTGCTCAGCGTGGTGTTGACCACCTGCTGCGCACAGGAACTCTCCCCCCGCGCCTACTGGCCGGCTCCCAGAGGATCCATGGTGGCGGTTTTCGGCTATTCGTACAACTGGGGGGATATCCTTACCGACCCCTCGCTGCCGATTACGGGGGTGGATTCGCGAATCAACACCGGCTTTCTCGGCTATCTGCAGACGCTCAGTCTTCTGGACCGAACGGCGAACCTGGTCTTTGAGCTCTCCTACACGTGGGGAACGACGTCGGCTGACGTTGACGGAGAACCGATGAGGGACGCTGTCTCCGGCATTACCGATCTTGGCATCACGCTTTCAGTCAATCTGTTCGGCGCGCCCTCCATGAACCCGGAGGAATTCCAGCAGTTGCGGGCAGACCCGGATCCGATACTCGGGGCCAGTGTGAAGGTACTCGTCCCCATCGGGACCTACAACGCGCAGAAAATCATCAATGTCGGAGCCAACCGCTGGGCGGTCAAGCCGGAGCTGGGCTTTACGCTCCCCATTACCCCCAAGTGGTTGCTGGAACTCGAAGTGGGAGCCTGGTTGTTCGGCGACAACGACGATTTCCTGGGCGTGAGGAGGGAGCAGAAACCGGTCATCGCAGCCGAGCTTCACCTTGTGCGGCGATTCACACCTGGCTTCTGGGC
>JBATTW010000412.1:0-2306 GCA_049670805.1 Bacteroidota bacterium | reverse complement strand
GTAGGAACTCCATCCGCCAGCATTCTTGGCCCATACGCGCCAGTAGTACTTTGATGAGGGAAGAAAGCCGGCAAGCGTCTTTGCACTGTCAACGAGCGTGGAGTCATCATAGAACAGACCTGACAGGAATGATGAATCCGTCCCAACCTGCATGTGGTACGCGGTACTGTTCGGTGGACGTGTCCAGAGAAAATCGATCGTCGATGGAAGCCGTGTAGCACCGTCTGCGGGCGAGAGGAGCGAGGGAACTCCCGGGACGGCCACCACAGTCGTGAACGACCACGTCGACGAATACGTACCGTTTCCACCGGCATTCCGGCCGTTAACACGCCAGAAGTACTTCGTTGCATGGAGAAGCCCGACGACCGCTCGAGAGGTATCCACCAGCGTCGAGTCGTTCACCACCAGCCCTGAGGCGAATGTGCTGTCTGTCGCCACCTGCAGCCGGTAGAAATCTGCCAGCTCAGATTTCGTCCATACGAGTGTCAGGCTAATCGGCTGATCGATGGCGCCATTCGCCGGGGAAATCAGCGACGGAGCATCGGGTGTGGCGTCAATTGTTGTAAAGGCCCAGGCCTCGGAGAATGTGCTCGACCCTGAGAGATTCATGGCCCTCACCCGCCAGAAATGCCGCGTGCTGTTCGCGAGTCCGGCGGCAACTTTGGATGTGTCGACAACAGTCGAGTCGTTAATCACCAGTCCGGTAACAAACGTGGAGTCCGTGCCCACCTGAACGTGGTACGCTGTTGCCGTGACGGACCTTGTCCAGATCAGTGTCGGGTTCGCCTCGATGCCGGTTGTGTCGTCCGGCGGTGAGACGAGTGAGGGGGTCGCCGGGATCCGTCCTCTGAAGTAGTCGACCAGACCCGTGTGTGCCGGCGGCGAGGAGCCGTTGTTCCCGGCAAACAAGCCCATCGCCGTAACCGTCATATCATGCTTGAAGGTGACATGGTCCTGCCAGGTCGACCCGTTGAGAGAGTATGAGAGGGTCCAGATGTTCCGCTCACGCTTCAGGCGCATGTAGAGGGGAGCAAAACCGTTCGCTCCGATGACGTCGTTAAAGTCGGTCTTTGCCGTTGCAACATCGTTGACAATCGTCGCGGCGAAGATGCGGGTGTTTAGACCATCACTGTTAAAATCACAACGAATGTAATTGGCAGGGTTCTGCTGGATGATGACACCCGTGATCTGGTACTCCTGTGTCTTCTGGGCATCAAACTTCATCTCGATGTCGAAGTCGGTGTTGTTGGTGTTCTGCATGACTCTCGGAGCAAAATTGCCACCATCCCACGCATCATGCACCGAACCTGACGGCACGGTCAGCGACAGCTGCGAACCTGTCATCCCCTGCGACCCGTCCAGGAGAGGATCGATAAAGGTCCAGACGGAAGTATTGAGCGTCGGTGCGGTGAATTCGTCGGAAACGATTGTTGGCGGTCCCGTCGTGATAAAGGTCCTGTCCAGGGACTGCGACGAATTGCCGATCCCGTCGGCGGAAGTGACACGATAGTGGTACACCCTGTTCTCCAGCAGACCCGTCAGCAAAACGCTGTGGTCAGTCACGAGCGTTGGACTTTCGACGGTGGTACCGTACGCCGCGGTGAGACCGTATTCGACCTTTGTGGTAGCAGGCTCATCCGTTGTCCATGTTACCTCGGCTGTCGTCCGCCCGGCGGCGGCGGCGATATCAGAGATGACCGGAGGCGTGACGTCGGCTTGTGACGGTGTCACCACAACGGTGCCGAAGCTCGCATCAACAAAGTGTCCGACGAGGAGAATCGAACCTCTCAGGGGGTCCGTCGGGTTGGCCTGGTAGGTCAGATCCCATCCGACCGGTTCGGCCTGCCCGACCTGCCAGACCTTGAATCCGTAGTACGGTCCCGTGGGGATCGTCTGTATCTGCATCTTGAAGTAGTATGGAACACCCAGCAGGAGTGTCTTCCCGCTCAAATCCTGTGCGACACGGACGGCACCGTTTCCATACATCTCCAGACGGGGTCCATTGCTGTCATCGAAGAACGAGTAGTACCCGATCGCGCCAAACGGATTGAATCCGCTCTTGGGCTGGCGACCGGGGACCGGATCATCCGTGTGTCCCTTCCATCGCATGAGAAACCCGACAGAGGGCGGCCCGTTCGTGGGGTTGAAGCCCGCAGAGTCGATGGAGTTGATTGTTATGGGAACGGTCAATTCGATGTCGCCCCAGGTCGTGTCCCCAATGGCAATAACCCGATCATAGCCAGTCTGCACCGGGTGTACCCCGACCGCATCCAGCGCCCACAACCCGTCAACGATCTGCCCTGAAT
>JBATTW010000411.1:0-37724 GCA_049670805.1 Bacteroidota bacterium | reverse complement strand
CGTCGCGGATGCTGGACTCAAGTGTCACTGTGGGGATGAGCCTGACCGGCGCACTAACCCCGGCCGGGTTAGGAGGATCATGCGTTGTTCCGCTCATTGAGGCCGGATTCGTGGATTGGATCGTCAGTACTGGCGCCAACCTCTATCATGACACCCACTTTGCCATTGGCGACTCGCTTCATCGTGGTTCTCCGTTTGTGGATGACAGGGAGCTGCGAAAACGTGGAATCATCCGGATATATGACATTCTCTTTGACTACGATGTTCTACTCAACACTGATGACTTTTTCCGTTCCCTGTTCAGGATGGATGAGTTTCAGAAGGAGATGGGGACCGCGGAGCTCCACTACAGAATGGGGAAGTACATCGCCCGCAGGGAGAAAGTGTTGAAAATCAGGCAAAAGAGCATACTATCAGCCGCATACCGTTGTGGCGTGCCTGTCTACACCCCCTCTCCCGGGGACAGCTCCATCGGGATGAATATTGCAGAAGTTGCCCTCTCGGGCTACACGACCAAGATTGACGTGTTGCTGGATGTCAACGAGACGGCGGCGATCGTTCTGGACGCGAAGCAGGGTCGCGGGAAAAGCGGAGTGCTGATATTCGGTGGCGGCTCTCCAAAGAACTTCCTGCTTCAGACTGAACCTCAGATCCAAGAGATCCTCAAACTAGAAGAAAAAGGGCACGATTTCTTTGTGCAGGTCACTGATGCCCGCCCGGATACGGGGGGGCTTTCGGGGGCCACGCCCGCGGAGGCTGTCAGCTGGGGGAAGGTGGACCCGGAAAAGCTACCGGATGCGGTTGTCGTCTACCTGGACTCGACAGTTGCCATGCCTATAATGACCTCCTATGCGCTTTCAAAACACCGACCACGCAAGCTGAAGCGCTTGTACGACAGAAGGGCCGATCTTCACGAGAGACTCCGCCTCACATATGCAAAAACGTTGAACAAAACCAGATCCATGTTACACAACTAGGGAGACCCACATGGACAGACTCCAGGAGTTGAAAGACCTCGTTGCCTCTTTCGAAAAGGACTTTGTGAAGTTCTTTGAGAAAGGGAACAAATCTGCCGGGACGCGGGTGCGGAAACACATGAACGAATTGAAGCGGAAGGCGCAGGACATCCGGAAAGAAATCCAGGAAATAAAGGGCCAGGCAAAAACCCCGGATGTCCCCTCGAACCCCTCTGAAGGACCGACACCGGGGCAATAGGCCTCAGGTTGAAACCCAGAGAGGTCAATCGCGGCTTTGAAGGCCCCGGTGGGATGGCCTTTTCTTGGTCCGATTGCCTGGGACGGTACCCTCTTCTGCGTAGGGGGGTTCTGGCACAATAGATGATCACCTTTCCCGTGCCCTGGCCTTCGTGGCAGGTTGTTATGGATCAACGGGTGTTCACCAGTGATCGATACCCCAGTACGCAAAAGAAGCCTCTTGGCCGTTGCCGCGATGGTGGCGGCTGTAACCTTCTTGGTCTTTAGCGGTGCTCTCCGGCACGATTTTCTCAACTATGATGACGACAAGTATGTCACGGAGAACACACGCATTCAAACCCTCACGTGGGAATCCACCTTTGCCCTTTTCACGGAGTCACGCTTTCGCTCCTACACCCCCCTGACCTTTCTCTCACACGGGTTTGACCACGCCGCCTGGGGTATGGATCCGGGCGGTCACCACCTTACGAACCTCCTTATCCACAGCGCCAATGCCGTCTGGGTGTTTTTCCTGACAATGAGCCTGCTTGCAGCATGGCCGGCTCGAGAATCTCCGGCCGATCCTGGGGGCTCGCGAAAACTGATGCGTCTCTTTTCCTGGCCGGTCCTGGTCGGCGGTGTCGGAGCTGCACTGGCTTTTTCGCTTCATCCGGCGAAAGTAGAATCCGCGGCCTGGGTTTCAGACCGAAAAGATCTTCTGATGACCTTCTTCCTCATCCCTTCGTTTCTGGCATATTTGAAGTTTTCGCTGAATTCCGGGAGAACGACGCGGAGGAGGTGGTACCTCTTATCACTTGTCTGCTTTCTCTTTGCGGTGCTTTCCAAGTCTGTTGCCGTGGCGGCGCCTCTCGGCATTTTTGCCATTGATCTTCTCCTGTATCCCCTGGCCACATTGCGAGGAAGGCTGGGAAGGATCGTTGTGGCAAAGATTCCCTTCCTCCTGCCCGGGGTGATTCTGGGAGTCGCGGCGGTCCTGGCGGCCACAGGGCATGAGACCACACCGTTCGTCGCAGAGATGACAAGCTACGAGAAGTTGCTTTTCCCACTCTATACGCTCCTGTTCTACCCGGTGAAGCTGCTTGTCCCGGTGGGCCTCACTCCGATTTACGCACCCCCCTCCACGATCGTCCTGACGATATTCGCAGCGGTGGCCCTTGCGGCGACCGGCCTTGCGCTCATAGCTTTGCGCGGGGGGTGGGTTGTACTTTCTTTGGCCTGGCTTTTTTACTCCTTGATGATCCTGCCCACGATAGTGGGAGCGCTTTCATCGACCGGAATGCAAGCGTGGGCGGATCGGTACGCGTATTTCCCCACAATCAGCTTCTTTCTCCTCTTTGGCGTTTTTCTGCAGAGGTTGATCATCGGCCCGGTCAGCCGGGCTCGGCTCCCGAGTGCGCGGATTGCGCTGGCCGGGACGGTTCTGATCCTGGGCCTGCTCGGTCTCATGTCCGTCCGGCAGGTACAGTGGTGGCGAGATTCCGAGACGCTGTGGCTGTACGTGACCGAAGTGACCCCGGACCTGCCTCTTGGATACAACAACCTCGGAGGACTCCTCGCTGATAGGGGTGATTACGAAGGCGCCATCCGGCTATACGGAAAAGCGACCGAGGTGAGCCCGCACTTCGTCAATGCGCACAACAACCTCGGCCTCGCCTTTTTTGCCCTTGGAAGAGTTGACCAGGCTGTGTCCGCACACAGGAAGGCGCTAGAGGTTGATTCGACCTTTGTCGACGCATACACGAGTCTGGGGAATGTCCTGCTTTCCAAAGGGGAACTGACGGGTGCTGCTGATATGTACCGTCGGGCGCTCGAATTAGATTCGGTGTCAGCGAAGGCATACTACAATCTGGGGCTGGTCTGCTACCGGCTGGGACAGAAAGACAGTGCCCTCATCTGTTTCCGCCGGACAGCCTCCATCGAACCTGAGGCCGCGCGGGCATACGTCAGCATGGGCGTCATCCACTCGGAGGAGGGGCGGAAAGAGATGTCGATTGCGGCGTTCCGGAAAGCAGCCCGACTTGGGTCAGGGCAGGCGCGGCAGCTGCTAACAAACAAAGGGCTTTCGTGGTGAATCGCCTCTCGGTGACGTCATCGGGGTTTCGACTCGGTCTCTTAGCCCTTACCATCGCGCTCCTCGTAGTTTTGCTCTACGGCAATTCGCTCCAGAACGATTTCGTTACCTGGGACGATCAATGGTATGTTCTGGAAAACAAACATATTCGCGTATCGTCAGCCGACGATCTCCTCTGGATCTTCACACACTCGTACTACTGGTCTTACATACCGCTGACACTCCTGTCTCATGCACTGGATTACTCACTCTGGGGACTTGACCCCGCCGGTCATCATCTGACGAGCGTTCTGGTCCATGCGGCAAACGCGGTGTGGGTGTTTTTCCTGGCTCTCGCTATGTTGCGATTTGCCCGTCTCAGGGCGGAAGGAGGGTCGCCCGGAGGTCCCCGGGTGCTCCTTGACGCCGGTGATCTGCAGTCGGTTGTCGGCGCGGTTCTGGCAGCACTTCTTTTCGCTGTGCACCCACTGCGCGCAGAGTCTGTGGCGTGGGTTTCCGACCGGAAGGATCTCCTCTGCGCGTTCTTTCTCTTTCCGACGCTTCTTTCGTACCTGTTTTTCACGGCGGCGCGCGGGACACCCGCCGGCCGAGGCTGGTATCGACTGTCGTTGCTGCTGCTGCTGTTCGCACTTCTCTCGAAAGCAGCAGCACTGATGCTTCCTCTCGTTCTGGTCGCCTTTGACCTCTTCCTCCACGGTCGTAAGGTCTGGATGGAGCAGAGGCGGGCGCTGCTGCGGGAGAAGGTGCCCTACTTCCTTATGAGCGGCACCGTCGGCCTAATCGGTATGGCTTCCGTGCCGGCAAAGAGCGTGAACTTCCTCGCTGCCGATCTCACACTCCTGCAAAAGGTGTTTCTCCCTTTTCATTCAATCATGTTTCCGCTTGGGAAGTTCCTCTGGCCGGTCAACCTGGGCCCGGTCTACGACTATCCGGGGTCGTCGCTGACGATGATCCTTGCTCTTGTGCTTCTCGTCCTGGTGACGGGTTTCTGCGTCGTTCTTTTCGAACTCGACCGTCCCTCGTGGCTCGCAGCGTGGCTCTACTATCTCATCATGTCCCTTCCCACAGCGTTGTTCTTCGCTTCGGGAATCCAACCGGTTGCCGATCGCTACACGTATGTCTCCATGGTCAGCTTCTCTATCCTCGTCGGGGGACTGTTTGCAGGAGTGCTTTCGCCAGGCCTGGCCGGCAGGTGGAACCGGATGCTGAGGATAGGGGTGACGATCGGAGCGATCGGGTGGCTTGCCTCTCTTGCCGTCCTGTCGCGAAACCAGGTGAGTATTTGGAAAGACCCGATGACGCTATGGACCCGCGGAGTGCAGGTCGCGCCGGGTTCGCCCTTTGCCTACAACAATCTTGCGGAAGCGCAGATCAGATCGGGCTTCATGGAAGACGCTGTTGTCTCCTTTATGATTGCCACCGAGCTGAAACCCGACTACGCCGATGGCTACAACAACCTCGGAGTATCGTTCTTGATGAAGGGTGAGTACCGGGAAGGTATCAAGTGGTTGAACCGGGCCCGGGGTTTGCTTGAAACGGAAGAGGAGACTGATCCCTCCCTGGCCGACGTCTACTGCAATCTCGGTTATGCGCACCAGACGCTGGGAGAGGATAGCATCGCGCTGGAGATGTTCAGCCGCACGCTCGGGGTGCATCCCGGTTACGCAAAGGCGCACTTCTACATCGGCATGATCTTTGACCGACAGGGGAGAACCACTGAGGCGCTGGCTGCTCTGCAGGAAGCAGCCCGTCTCGGTTTCGCTGAGGCGCGAGTCGCACTGAAGGAAAAAGGAATCACGTGGGAGGACCCGTACTAACAAAAGAGACCCGCCGGGTGGCGGGTCTCTCATGACCGTCAGGACTGCTCTGCCATCGCACGTTGCGCCCTGCGAATGGCCTTGACCTTCTTCATTCTCTTCTTCACAGAAGGTTTGGTGAAGTAGGCTCGTTTCTTGTACTCTTTGAGTACGCCCGATCGCTCGTACTTCTTCTTGAAACGCTTGAGCGCGCGATCAATGGGTTCGTGCTCCGAAACGACTATTCCAACCAGATGTATCACCTCCTTCTGTGGTTGCCTGTCTGTTTCCTACTCGGCGAAGTCAGGCGGTTCCACGACGCTCTCCAGCAGTCGTCGTTCGCCGAGCTTTTCGAACGAAACCACGATTGCTCGCATTCCGCCCGATGTCCGTTCTTTTGATACGATTTTTCCGACGTCTCCCCATTCCGAATGGAATATGGCTTGGCCGACGCGGTACGTTTGAAAAGGATTGTACTCCGAACACTGGGACCGTTCCAGCTTCTTCTTTGCATCCTCCTGGGATTGTCTGAGCTCCTCCAGGTTGATCAGCGATGCATGGCGGCACCGCGTGCACCTGTACCATGTACGTTCGGGCTGACCCTCTCCGGCTCCGATCATCTCCATCTTGGTTACCCGTTCACAATGGCCACAATGATGATAAATACTTTTGCCCTTTGCCATTCTACCTCCGTGATGGATTGTAGCAGCTTGATGGAGATTTGAGGAGGGACACTTCAGGATCCTGGTCAAGGAGGGGGGCAATTGTCGTATCCCACTAAAAAGGTACAGGATTCCCGGGTTTTAGTCAAGCCGTATCTGCCGCGGGGTGGATGGGAGTGGGCGTGCCGCACGCCCGTGAGAGAATCCCCGGGGTTCTGAGGGGGGGGGTGGCGATTGCCCCGGGACCTGGTGAGGGTCCGGAAATACTTGCCCACGAAGTGGAGTTTTGTTATCTTGCGGTGGGTAGGTGACGAAATCGCGGAACGCAACGCCACACGCTTCAATACCTGCGAGATTGGAACGCTTGTTGCATGTTCTGGAGGTGTGAGCGAGCGTCCCTGTGGCGGTTCTTCGTTGAGGGTCCTTAGCTCAGTTGGTTAGAGCAGCAGACTCATAATCTGCGGGTCGTAGGTTCGAGTCCTACAGGGCCCACGGGACGGCGGAATCTCTGGTTCACTATTCAGGTAAACTCATGAAAATCCTATTGGTCGATGACGAAAAGGGGTATCTGAATGTGATGGGGGATATTCTGCGCCAGCACGGGCATGAGGTTGTTCTTGCCGAGGACGGGAAGCAGGCCCGTGAGTCACCGGAGCTCGCGACAGTAGACCTGATCATTTCGGACGTCTTCATGCCCACACTGGACGGCGTGAGGTTTCACAGCTACGTGAGGGAGTTCACGGATGCCAGCGAGGTCCCCTTTATCTTTGTCTCCGGCCGCGAGGACGAGGCAACCCGAAATCTCATCATTGACCCTCAGAAAGACTTCTTCTTCAGGAAAACGACCCCGGTTGAGACAATTATTTCCTTCATCGACGATCTGAAGACCTCAAAAAAGGCCTGAGTCTTCCGGGGACGCCCGGTCAGAAGGGGAGAAGGTGTTGGTGCCTTTCCTGCCAGGCGTGTACACCCCTCTGTTTGCGTAACCTCACTTCCGTTTATCCTGAAAGCTCTTCCTGCCAGATTCCCTGAAGCGGTCTCTATCCGTTCTCCCTCCGTGTGGCAACGGAGAGGGAAGAAGGGTAACAACCGCTTGAAGGTTTTTCCGGGTAAAAATGACCCACCTGCTGTTACAATTACCTCCCCTTCTCTTCCAGCTCCCAAATTGCGAGTGAATCGGACCCAAACGCACGAAGGGCGACTCTGGCATGCGCCTTGTCTCTCTGTAGGCCAGGACGCAAAAAGGACTTCACACATAATTCACCCGTACTCATCATCTAAGGAGTTACATAATGGGACAGCAGCAACTTCTGCTCATCATCTTGGGCGTGATCGTCGTCGGTATCGCGGTTGCGGTCGGTATCACGATGTTCAACGATAGTGCGACGTCAGCGAATCGTGACGCCGTGACGAACGACCTGATCAACCTGGCATCACGTGCCCAGCAGTTCTATCGTCGTCCCACAGCGCTTGGCGGCGGTGGCGGATCCTTCTCCGGGCTTTCCAGCACCGGCATCAAGCTGTTGACCAAGACCAGCGGAACGTCCATGATCAACGGCAACGGAGAGTACACGATCCTGAGTGCTTCCAGCAGCGCGGTGAGTCTCCAGGGTGAGGGTACCGAGACCGGTAACGACGGTACGAACCCCACCAAAGTTGTCATGGATGTGTGGGCTGATAGCGCCAAAGTCAACGCGGCATCAACCAACTAACTAACGTCCTGCAAAGGGCCCTCTTTCGAGGGCCCTTTGCGTTTTCTCGGTGACCTATGGGCCAGCAACAATTACTTCTGATTCTCCTCGGAACCGTCATTGTCGGGATAGCTACCGCTGTCGCGATCAGCCTCTTCAAGGACCAGGCTGCGGCCACGAACAGGGATGAAGTGGTGAATGATCTCGCACACTATGCTACGGCAGCTCAGGGCTACTATCGCAAGCCGGCGATGCTGGGCGGAGGCGGAAACACGTTTAACGGGTTAACGATGGGATCGATCACTATGGCGCCCAGCCATCTGAACGGGACGTACACGCTGGATCCCGACCCCGTCGGGGGTGATCCGGCGTTCATTACGCTGACTGGTGTCGGCACGGAAACGGGGAACAACGGAACAGGGAACGTCAAGGTTGTCATGTACGTCTACCCCGATAGTGTTATGGTAGATGAGACACTCGGGAATTAGACACCGGTAGCGGTGGCGTTGCATATCGGGGAGAGCGTCAGAGATTTGGGGGGGCCTCCCCTTGTTGGTCTGCCCGGCTTATTGGGAGGGGGATCCAGTAAGATACAAGGTAGGCTGACGGGGGAGGTACCCTTTTGTTGTTTGATGGGGAACACAGATGGTACACCCTTTGATGACGAATACAGAGGGTCCGTGGCTGTTATGACATATTGCATATGACCTAGAGCGAGGAGTACACCATGCCAGAATTCAGGATAGAGGGTGTGACAGCCGGAGGCAGGCCGGTCCAGGGGCTCATGGAGGCCGAGTCTACAGGTGCTGCCAAGAAGAAAGCCTCTCAGCTTGCCGTCCAGAAGAAATTCAAGCTTCTGCACGTGATCCCTCGCTCGACATGGGTCTACAAAGTGCAGCGCGGCACGGACAAGCCGATCACAGGGGAACAGAAGGCTTTCACGAAGGGGGAGGTGAGGGAAGCCCTTCAGAAGATGGGCTACCGTGTGATCTCCGTTCAGAAACGTCTTCTGGAGTTCAAGGCAAAGCCGCCGTCGACGGAGATCGTCACATTTGTCCGTGTCAGCGCGGACCTGATACGCCAGAAACTCCCCTTCAACGAGATCATGCAGCTGCTGGCGAACGACGTGCAGAACCGCACTCTGCGAGAGACGATCAAGGATATCAACACGGAGCTGAAGCAGGGGAGGGACAGTGAAAAGGCCTTCACCAAACACGAAGCCGTCCTGGGCAGGTTTACCGCTCATATGCTGGGGCTCGCCTCAAAGAGCGGTAACATGGCCGAGATCTATGATAGCACGGCAAAGTTCCTCGAGCGACAAGCGGAATTCAAGAAGAATCTCAAGAGTGCCCTGATTACACCGATTGTCACCCTGGTGGTGCTGTTTGCCGCTGTGGTCTACTACGTGGGGTACATCTTCCCTGCGACGGCAAAGCTGTTTGTCAAGTTCAAGATCGAACTTCCTCCGATGACGAGGGCGACGCTGGCACTGAGTGATTTCATCGTCGACAACGCTTTCATACTGCTGATTCTCGCGATCGTTCCGACGGTGATCCTCATCCGGTTCTTTATGACGGAGCGTGGGCGGTTTATACTGGACAAGCACGTCTGGTCCATCCCGGTTCTGGGGACGCTGCTCCACAAGACGAGCATCGAGATATTCTGCCGCGTCTTCTACGCGCTTTACAGCGGGGCAGGCGAAAACATCGACGTCATACGGATGGCTTCAGAAGCGTGTGGCAACAAATTCATGGAGCACCGGATAAAGACCATAGCCTTGCCGATGATGATTCAGAAGGGAGCCGGCATTACCGAGGCGTTTGACGCGACGGGGGTGTTCACCAAGACGGCGATCGCCCGGTTCCATTCCGGCGCGGAGACCGGAACCGTCAAGAACACTGCGCATCAGCTGGCGGAGTACTACGAGAAGGAAACGTCGTACAAGATGCGCAATGCCATCGATTTCATCCAGCTGGCCATTTCGATGGTCATCATGATTGTGCTTACAGCGCTGACGATCGTTTCGTCGGAAACGGCAACAATCCGGCCGAAGAACCCGGCGATGGGTCAGGTGGTGGTCGAGCAGGTTGACATCGAGAGGACATAAAAAGAGAATGGTATCCCCCACAACAAGGCCCCGGTGCGAACATGGCGCACATTGACATCACGGACAAGATCGGTTTCGCCCTGCTCAAGAAGGGTGTTATCGACTATGAAACACTCGAGAAGTCGCTGAAGGTCAAGGAATCCGAGGAGCGGAAGAACCGGAGGAACCTGGGTCAGATTCTCGTCAACGACTTCAGTGCGGACCACGATGCTGTGTTCAGAGAGGTCGCGGACCTCTATGCGTTTCGCGAGATCTACCTGGCGGACGAAAAGATCGACGATGCCCGGATTGATTTCATCCGGAAGTACGTGGACTCGCTGCCGATGAGTGTTCGGGAGATGCTTCTCCACACGAAGATGCTACCGCTGAAATTCGACGCGAAGCAGTCGGACAAGCTCATCGTCGTTGCCTCCGATCCGACGGACAGGCGCATTCCCCTCATCGCTCGTAGCTTTGGCGCGAAGAAGTACGAGGTTGCGTACTGCAGGCTCCGGGATCTCCTCAACCTGCTGGAACAGGTCATCCCGCCGGAGAACGAGTTTCTGAAGAACCTGGAGAGGGACGATCACGGTCTCCAGGTGGGACAAGATGACGAGGCCCTCCTGGATGAAGAGGAGCTCGAGGCGGAAATCACCAAAAGCGCGCTCGTCAACCTTGTCGAGGGGGCGCTCGTGGAGGCGGTGCGCCAGGGGGCCAGTGATATTCACGTGATCGCGAAGGAGGGGAACAGGACCGAGTTCTGGTTCCGGGTTGACGGCTCCCTCCGGCTCTGGCACGTGCAGGAAAAGACGATGCCCGAGGCGGT
This sequence comes from Bacteroidota bacterium, assembly GCA_049670805.1. Classification (GTDB taxonomy): domain Bacteria; phylum Bacteroidota; class Ignavibacteria; order UBA10030; family UBA6906; genus JBATTW01. The sequence goes on along the minus strand of JBATTW010000411.1, from coordinate 27,378 downwards.
CGCCGCGGTCGTGAAGGACAGATCCAAGAACGTGGACCGGTTCGAACGTGAGATGTCACAGGACGGTTTCATCCAGCGGGTCATCGACGACCACAACATACGATTCCGCGTGTCGATCATGCCCATTGTGGGTATCGAGTACCGTCACAAGTTCGAAAGCGTCGTCATCCGTGTGCTGGATGACCGGAAGGTGATCACGGACCTGAACAAACTCGGGCTGGTGGGTCCGTCAAAAGATTTCTTCTACAAGGCCATCAACAAGCCGCAGGGTATCGTGATCATGACGGGGCCGACAGGAAGCGGGAAGAGTACGACGCTGGTCGCCGCACTACATCATGTGATCGATCCGAGCGTGAACGTCCTGACGGTGGAGGAACCGGTGGAGTACATCATCAAGGGGGCGCGGCAGCTCAAGATCGGTCACAAGATGGACTTTGACCAGGCCATTCGCGGTATTCTTCGCCATGACCCCGACATCGTGCTTGTGGGGGAGATGCGTGACAAGACCACGGCGGAGATCGCGATCAAGCTGGCGAACACGGGTCACCTCACGTTCTCGACGCTCCACACCAACGACGCGCCGAGCGCCGTTTCGCGCCTCTTCAAGATGGGTATCGAGCCGTTCCTTATCGCGTATGCGATCAACATCATCGTTGCCCAGCGTCTGATCAGAACCCTCTGTCAGGCATGCAAGCGTCCTCTGCCCAAAGAAGAAATCGACCACGATGTCTACACGAAGTTTGGTTTCAGGGAAGAGGAACTGGAGTCGTCGACGATCTACGAAGCGGCCGGATGCGACAAGTGCAGCGGTGGCTACAAGGGGCGTGCCGCCATTCACGAAGCTCTGTTCTTCACAAGGGAGATTAGAAAACTCATCGTGCAGGCCGGCAGGGACGTGAATGAAGAGGCCGTAAGGGACCAGGCCCTAAAAGACGGTATGTGGTCGCTCCGGCGCTCCGGCATCGAGAGGATCAAGCAGGGGCAGACTACCGTCGAGGAGATTGCATCGGCAACAACCGATGAATCGTAGGTTACGGGTATGATTCACCAAAGGGAGAAGTAGTATGAATCTCGGACAGATGATGCTCGTAATGGCGGCCCTGTCAATTCTGGGCATACTGGTGCTGAATGCCAACAGGACCGTGCTCGAAACCAACGACACGCAGAACCTGAGCGAGTTTGGGATCAACGCGGTCTCGCTCGCGACATCCGTTGTCGAGGAGGCGATGGGGAAAATGTACGACGAGGCGATCGCGGATTCGAACACGGGGGAGCTGACCGATCCGAAGCAGCTTACAGCCGTTGCCGGACTCGGACCGGATGGGGCCGAAGTCTACCGCGATGGGGTCAATGACTTCAATGATTTTGATGATTTTGATGGCCTCTTCCTCGTATACAAGAATCCGATTGACAGCATTGTCACGGTGGGAGCGGACAAGGAGGTCAGTGTGCCGGGAATTCGGGCCAGGTACTTTGTGCGGACGAAAGTGGAGTACGTTGCCCATTCAACCCCCGATGTGGCGGTGGCTGCGTGTACATGGCACAAGAAGATAACCGTCACGGTCACGAGCCCCTCGATCACGGACACGCTCGTGTATCCGGCACTCATGAGTTACTGGAACTGAAGCATCATCAAAAAAAGGGGAGCGCGATATGTCAGTGGTTCTGGATCTTATCGGTTCGGTTGTGATTGCGGGGTTCGTGATTATGATAGGCCTGCAGCTCAACCGAACAATTGCCGGGAACTCCGATGCGACCGCGGCAAATCTCAACGTGCAGGAAGCCATGGTGGATATCGTCCAATCCATCGAATACGACTTCAGAAAGATGGGTTACGGTGTCCCGGAGGGTCAAACGGCCCTCATAGATACCGGAGCTACCCGCATCAGTTTTCGGGCGGACATCGACAACGACGGCATCGTGGACGTCGTCGAGTGGTACACGGGTCCTACCATTACCGGTTTGCCCAACCCGAATATCAGGGTGCTCTATAGGCGTGTAAACGGGGGGAGGCCGGTAGGCGCGGCACTCGGTGTGACAGATTTCAAGCTGCGGTATCTGAACCAGGATGGAGGATCGCCCGTTTCCATTCCTGCTATCTACATCATCGAGGTGACACTGCAGGTGGAGAGTCCGTACAAAGTGCAGGACCAGATCATCACGGATCTGAGCTACGAAGAGATGGGGTACGCGGTGGCGTTCTGGAGACAGACGCGTCTGGCATCACGGAACATCAAACGTCACGGATAGTCGCGATGAGATTGTACAAGTTTCTCAAGGGGAGGAGCCATGGGTAAAGCAGCAGTTGTCTACGTCATAGGCCTCAGCCTGATCATCGGGGTCGGGCTGGCCAACATCAACCAGTCGAGTGTGGGGTCGATGGACACCTACTCGACCTATTTTGGCCGCACGATGGCGCACAACATCGCGCTTGCGGCGGCGAATATTGCCACCAATCAGTTACTTTTCACCAGTACGTTTTCCTCGACAATGGAAGGGCAGTTCGCAGGCGGCAAGTACAAGGTCGCGTTCTCCGATACGGGCTCAGCGGACACTTACACGAAGTTCATGACCGTGGAGTCGTTCTATAATGCCGGCGGGGACATGATCAAGGATACCGTTGCGGCGGTATTCCAGCGGGTCACGTTCGCACGCTATGCCTGGTTCACCGAGGCGGAGAAAAACGGATACTACGGTAGCACCGGCAAAAAGGGCCCCTACACCGGCTACAGTGACTGGAAGATCACTGGTGATTCGGTATTTGGATACGCGCACACGAACGAAAAGTTTAATCTGGCGGGGTCGCCCTACTTTCACAAGAAGATCACCGCGACGAATGCTCCAAAATTGATGAAATTCGAGGGAAAGAAAGATCCCATATACAATGAAGGATATGAGTGGGGGGTGTCGATTCCGCGGGATACGGCGAACATGGGGGTTTTGAGAGCCGTTGCGAACGCCGGCAGCCCGTTTGCACCTCTCATGGCGAACAATGACGTCGGGCTGGAGTTCTTCCCCGACGGGACTGCAAGGCTCGAGATTCCATACAAGAGCGGGGCGATCATCGATACCGTTGTCCCAATGAGCGTGCTTACTTCCTCGCGGGTTATCGGTGTCCACTTCGGAGATCTGCACGTGAAGGGAACATACAAGGGGGCGTATACCGTCTCCGCCTTCAGGGGAACAGGGGCCGCTAAGTTCAAGGGGAACATCTGGGTGGATGGAGATCTGGTTGCTGCCAATAGTCCACACGGGAACCCCTCGTCAAAGGACATGTTAGGTATTGTGGCTGAAAGGATGGGCTATATCACGGCGGATTACACACGAAACCCCTCGTCGTTGCTCAGAATAGAGGCTGCTATCTACTGCCACGACGGAGAGTTCACGGCCGAGGATTTCTGGAAGATTCCCCTCTCCGGTCGAGTGAGTCTATTCGGGGCTCTGGTACAGAAGTCGGCAGGCTCGCTTGGTGTGTTCACATCGAAGGGTCTTCGGAACGGTATGTACTACAGCCTCCGGCATGACCCGCGCTTCTTGAAGTATGGGCCCCCGAAATTTCCATTCTCTACAAAGTTTAGGCTCGTTGCCTGGTGGGAAGGATAAGGTGGCTAATAATGGCCCGATGGTTCAAAGTAGGCTCGGGAGATGCCGAAAAGAGAAAAAAGAGAGGAGTTTTGAGATGTAGAAATCTATGAAACCGATCTCACTGCTGGCACGGGTCTTGCTTCATAGGTGAGGAAACAAGAGCCGTAAGAAAAGCGAAGCCGCAGGAAATGCTGAGTTCGCATTGTGAAACGGATAGTTCTTTTCTTAGCGCGCTCGGCTGGCCCCGCGGCTTTCTGTTGTAAGGGGTCGCTCAAGCGGCGGGAAACGCTCACTGAAAGATGAAGAGGAACGGGGTATCATCGACGCATGGGCACCCAAATCTGCACATCATTCTCGAGAGACTGAGACGTGATCGAAACAGCAATCAAGCTCCTTCAGGAAATCGCCGCATCCATCCCTGACACAGTCCCCGGTATGGAGCGGCAGATGTTGATCGGGGACCTGGTATCGAAGCAGTCCCCGGCTGAACGGACAGCTCTCAGAAAGCTGATGGACAGCTACCTCCTCCGAATGTCCAAGATCAACGCATCGGACATCGATATCGGCGGTTACGGAACGGGAAATTACGTTTGGTACCGTGTCTACGGGGACAAGAAACCGGCCCGTGAACTCGGAAAATTCACCCTGGACGAGTTCAACATCCTCATCCAGACGATACTCATCGAACGGCAGCGGCTGTTTCTCTATGAGAACAGAAGCCTCGATTTCTCCTACAGCCTCATGGAGGACGACAAGATGTACAGGTACAGGGCCAACACCTACTTCGACCTGGATCATCTTGCGATGAACATGCGCGCAATCAATGCGATCATCCGCCCCTACAAAGCGCTTGGTCTGCACCCGAACGTCACCAAAATCCTGAGTCTGGCCTTCACCGAGCAGGGTCTGGCGCTCGTTACGGGTATCACCGGGTCGGGTAAGAGTACCACGCTCGACAGCATTGTCGATGCAAACAACCATACGGTGGACGGACACGTTGTCGTTATCGCGTCGCCCGTGGAATATGTCCACAGGCCGGACCGCTGTATCATAAGACACCGGGAGGTGGGGCGTGACGTCCTCTCATTCAAGGAGGGGGCCATCCAGTCTCTGCGCCAGGACCCGGACATCATCGTGATCGGTGAGATGCGGGATCCCGATACGATTATGACAGCCCTCGAGATCACCGATAGCGGTCACAAGGTCTTCTCCACGCTGCACACGGCTTCCGCGGTGGAGACCATTGACCGTATCATCGGCGAGACTCCGCCGATCGAGCAAGAGCGTGTCCGCAACCGTCTCGCGGATACATTGTCGTGCATTATGTCGCAGAAGCTGGTACCGAGCCTGGGCGGCAAGCTGGTGCTGGCAAAGGAGCTTATGGTTATGACCCCGTCGGTGCGGGCCGCCATCAAGAACAACAACATCGGGGAGATCTACCAGATGATGGCTGAGTCAGGCCCCCTCGGGATGATGACGCTCGAACAGGATTTGAAGAGGCTCTATCTCGCGAAACAGATCTCGCTGGATACCGCAATGGTGGCGGCGAACAACAAACGGCGGTTCCAGCAGCTGATGAATCTGAGCACAGTGGTGGAAGAAAGGTAAGTGGTCAAAAGATATATCATAGGAAGTAATTGAATTTTCATTAACAACCGGAAACCTCCCCTATGGCACTGATCTCAGGTCGCACGAATTCGGTCATCGGCCTTTTTGTCGATGGCCTGGAGGTCAAGCTCGCGCATCTAAAAATCCGAAAGAAGCGAGTTGTTGTTGAGGAGCTGAAGTCAGCCACACTTGTCACGAAGCTCCACGAGCACAAAATCTTCGAGGAGTCCGCATCGGGCATGGGTGATGTTGCGGATGCTTTCAGCCTCAACACCACCGCGCCCGATCCCGTGGCTGATGGCGGGTCGGACGACAACGATGCCGTCCTCGTAAGCCTTCTCTCTCAGTATCCCCGGAATTCCTATCAGCTGACCTACAGTCTCTCCGAGCCGGCGATCTACTACCACCTGCTCGAGAGTGACTTCGGGCTGAAGGGGAAGAAGCTCAAGGAGCGCATTCTCGACGAGCTGAAGAATATCCGGGCGTTCCAGCCGGCCGAAGACGCTGTCGACGCGATCAAGACCGACGAAGGGAACCTTCTCTGCATCGTGCGGGAGGACGGCCTGAGCGTGATCAACTCGCTGGAGAACATCAAGGGATTCATCGGGAATCGCCTGCCGATCATCCCTGCGATCGACAGCGCTGACATTTCCCTGATGAACCTGGTCCGGTTGAACTACGATCTCCAGGCGCACGACGTCTCCGTGATCATCTATGTGGGCGTTGAGTTCACACGACTGATCTTCATGCGCGGACCGCACTTCTATCAGTTCGCGCCGATCCTGGGCGAAGGGTACGACTCGCCGAATCTGCAGAACACGGTCTACAGCCGACTGCTGCTGGAGCAGGACAACCTGGCCATCCCGCAGATCAGCAGAATCGTTCTTACCGGTGAGTGCCGTCGCATCGGGTTCAAGGAGTTCCTGATGCAGCAGCTGCCCGACCAGGAGATCGATTATCTCCTTGCACCGGCGCTTGACACGAGCCAGCTCAGCATCGAGCAGCAGGAGGCCATATCGGAATACTCCGTGCCCATCGGGGCGGCGTTGAAGGTCCTGGACCCGGGCAACCCGCACGTGTACAACGTCAACCTGCTGCCAGCGTCAGTTCGGGAGGGCCAGCGGGTGTTCAAGCTGGCCTGGCACGGGTATATGCTTCTGCTTCTCCTGTTCTTCTCGGCGTTCTTATTCACCTGGCAGATAGCCGGAAAGGCACGAGACATCCGGGAACTTCGTGATGTGGTCACGATGAAAGAGAGCCAGCGCGCGGAAAACGTCACACTGGAGAACTCCATTTCGGCTCTCCAGGAACAGCTGATGCGATATGAGACATCGCTTGCGCTCTATGACAGTATCGTCCCCGGAAGCGAGCGCTGGAGCAAAGTTCTCACGCAGCTCAGCCACGGGGTGGAAGATCTGAATTCCATCTGGCTGGCGGATATGACTGCCGGCGTGGATGGCAATCTGGTGATGAACGGCTTCGCCGTCTACCGGACGAGGATCCCGAGGCTTGCGACGCTCTTCGACAATTCGCTGCTTCAGGAAGTGAATGTTCAGGAGATACGGGAACAGACAGTGTACCGGTACAAGATTGCGGTTCCCCCGGGCATGGCGCAGCACATCCCCGGCGGAGAAGTCCCCGAAGTTACCCAGTAGAATTACGGAAAGGAGTAAAGTCGTGTCGTACAAAATTCGAAACAGTATCGCACTCGGCGTTCTGCTTTTCCTGATACTGGGAATCGGCACGTACATTCGTGCCTTCAATCTCCCGAGAAAAGCAAAGCACCTCGAAACCCAGATCAAGGAAATAGACGAGGAACTGCAGAATACGCCGAATCTCGTCAACCAGTTCAACGAGCTGAGTGTCATTCTGACGGACACCCAGGAGCGGTGGGAAGGGCGTAACAAGGACATCCCGCCGGTCGATGTCACATCACAGAGTTATGCGTACTTCAGCAGGTTGATTGACCTGAGCGGGTACGTGAAACTGGACATGATCTACAACGGCGTCCAGCAGATGCAGAACTACGGATTCAATGTCTACAACCTCAAGGGTGAGGCGCCGTTTGAGAACCTCTACCGCTTTATCTGGCACCTCGAAAACAACAGGAAGCTCTACAAGATCGAATCCGTCAACCTTCGTGGTGTGGAGGTCGCGCCCTCCGAGCAGGAGGACGGACGCGTCCTGGTGACTTTCGATATGGTTGTCCATGCCTACTTCTCGTCCATCTCGGAGCTTGCCAGCTCGATGGGTGAGAGGCCGATCAGACCGAACTTCCTGAGCATTGATCCGTTTGACCCGGTTATCGCGAGCGGGATACCCCCGAACAACCGTGAGCTTGTGGAAATCGAACGGGCAGATCTGAAAGCCGTCATCCCCGGGAAGGCTTTTGTCCTCGACCAGACGAACGCCATACAGACGTTGCATGAAGGTGATGAGGTGTACCTCGGGTACGTGACACGGATCGATCCCGAACGGGGGCGGCTCGAATGCACCTTGAACAAGGGTGGTATCATCGAGAAAGTGACACTGAACATTCGTTATGGTCCTTTCCAAACAGCACAAAAATAGGATCGAGGAGAGCATGAAAACCATCACCATCCTTCTTGCGGTCGCTCTCACGTTTGGTGCGGCGCATCAATCGTGGAGCCAGGTTCAGGGAATGAGCCCGGCCGAACGGAAATCACTCCGTAACTACACCTCGCCGGAAGAACTGGTCTCCATTGCACCGACCACGCCGATGGACGGGGCGATGGATGCCATCAGCGAGGTGAGCCAGAAATTCGTGGGGAAGGTCATCATCGACACCGAGCGGCGAAACATGCCGATCAATGTCGACATTCAGGGTCTCCACTGGCGGGATGCGCTCGAGACGATACTCCGGAAGAACGATCTCTGGTACACGGAGTACGAGAACTACATCCAGATCACCGGCATGGGCGGCGATCAGGCAGCCGGGACGGGGCTGGGTGGAGAGGTCTCGTTCGAGATTCCGCGCGAGGTGGTCAGCTTTAGAAGTCGCGAGGTCAAGATCTCGGCGGTCTTCTTTGCCGTCAATCTGACGCGCCTGGAAGAAGTCGGGGTGAACTGGAATTTTTCCAAGACCGTGAACACAGGCGGCGGGTCGGTTGCGATCGGAAGCGGCTTTGCCGGCGCCGATCAGGTGTCACAGGACATGTTCAACCTCCAGGTGACCCCTAACGTCAGCTTTGCCAACATGGACTTCCTGTTGCGGCTGTTCTCCGACTACAAGTTGGGTGAGATTCTCTCGGGACCGCAGCTTGTGGTCCGCTCGGGAGAAAAAGGTCGCATCCAGATTGGTGAGGACTTCTCCATCCGGGAGCGAGACTTCGCCGGGAACCTGATCGATCGATTCTACAGCACAGGGGTGATCATCGACGTCACGCCGCAGGTCATCACCGAACAGGGGGTCGATTTTGTCCACATGGATGTGGAAGTGGAACGGAGCACCGTACAACCCGGCCAGGTCAGTACGATCGTCAGCAAGGCGACCGCGCAGACAAACCTCCTGCTGCTCGACGAAGAAGAGACCGTTATCGGTGGGCTCTACGAAAAGACCATAAACACGACACGCCAGGGTGTCCCCTTCCTGAAGGATCTGCCGTGGTATGTGTTTGGCCTCCGTTACATCTTCGGGTACGACAAGGATGAAGAGGAGAAGACGGAACTCATCATCCTCATGAAGGCGGAGCTCGTCCCGACATTGCAGGAGCGCATTACCCAGAAAGCGACGGGGGAAGAGCTGATCGAGAAGTGGAGGGAAGATGTCTCTGAGCGATCCGATCAGTTCCTGAAGAAGCATTAAGTGAAATCGAGAAACAACGAGCAATCGCACCAGGCGAAGGGAACAAGTATCATGAGAACCGTTCAGGCAATTCTTCTTGCGGTGACAACCCTGGCGTTCATCGCATGTAACGAGGAGAGCTCTCTCCAGCCGTCCCAGGGAGAGGCTCTGGTCAACGGCACGGTCATCGACGCGTTGATCAGTTCCCCGATCTCGGGGGTAAGCGTCACCGCCGGCGGGCAGTCAACGCTCACCGATGGTGAGGGAAAATTCTCGCTGAAGTTTACGGTGGACAGCGTCTCCACGGTGTCGCTCCTCTTTACGAAAACGGGGTACAGGGATACCATCCTCACGTCCCAGGTGAATTCAGGAGATGCGCTGACGATCCAGATGAAGATGGCGTCGCGGAGCCCTATCGGCGGCGGGACCGGAAGCGGGATCGCACAGACAATCGCGTTCCTGGGGGCAAACCCGGTTGAGATCTCCGTCTACGGTGTCGGCGGGACGGAAACCTCCATCCTGGGATGGGAGGTTCGAGATTCCCTTGGCCAGCCAATCGACGATGATCACGCCATTAACCTCACCTTTACGATTGTCAACGGGCCGGGAGGTGGTGAATATGTTTCGCCTGCCGTGGTGAGAACAGGACTCAGCGGCCAGGCCTACCATACGGTCAACGCCGGCACCCGGTCAGGCGTCGCGCAAATCGTTGCCAGTGCCACCGTGGGGGGGAGAGTGATCACCTCCAGCCCGGTCAGAATAGTCGTCAACGGGGGGTTTCCCGTGCAGTCTCATTTCACTATTGCCGCTGTGAAGTATAACTTCGCGGCAATGGACTGGATGGGGAGGGAACTGCCGCTAAGCGTTCTTGTCGGGGATGTCTACAGCAATCCCGTTGCACCGAAGACCGCCGTCTACTTCAGGAGCAGCGCCGGTGTTGTCCAGCCGACAGTGTTCACGGACGATAACGGTCAGGGGACAGTCAACCTCATCAGCGGCAACCCGAAACCCTTTGGCATGTATGCGGCGGCATCACCGCTGGATACGGGGTACCATTACGTCGTCGCAAAGACGGTTGGGCAGAGTGGCGCGACGGTGACCGACAGCATTCTCGTGGTGTGGAGTGGCCATTCCTCGATAAGCAACGTGTCACCCACGACATTCAGCATTGCCAACGGTGGTGCGCAGGTGTTCCGGTTCACGGCGTCTGACCGGTACTACCACCCGCTCGCTGCGGGGACGGAGATCGCGGTCTCCGCCGAGGTGCCCCCGCCTCCGGATCCGAATACGCCGATGAACCAGGTCCAGCTCAGCTTCGGTTTTCGCGGCAAAGTGACGCTGGAAGACTACATCTTCCGCGGCCCCGGGACGACGGACTTTGCGTTTACGCTGAGTGACGGGACCACGAACATCACGCAAACAACGGTGGTCTCGGTAACCATCACCGTTACCAGCCCGAATGGGAATGTCTATACAACGTTCGGTGGGATCGTAGAGTAGTGTCCTTGAACAAGAGAGATCGAGAAGCCTCTGTGTCCTGCACAGGGGCTTTTCTTTTCCGCTATGAAGAGCGCGTCTGAACCGTTCCGGCTGTTTCGAGCTACTCTGGCGGCGGCAGCCATCCTGGGGATGGTAGTTCGCGTGTGGCATCTCGACTGGGGTCTCCCGGAACTCTACGAGGAAGCGACACCTTTCTGGCGCGCCTGGGGGTTCTGGAACTGGGGGGGCGAAGGGTGGGATTTCAACCCTCACTTCTTCAACTACCCGGCATTGACCTTCTATCTTCACTTCCTCCTCCAGGGGACGGTCTACGTGATGGGCAAGCTTGCCGGGCTCTACCCTGACCTCGAGAGTTTTCGCATTGCCTTTGAAACCGATCCCGTCCCCCTCATCCTCGGTTCCAGGATGTTGGGTGTTGCGTTCGACACGGGCACCATTGTTCTGACGGCCCTGATTGCTAGACGATTGCTGGGAGAGAGTGGGGGCGTGCTCGTAGCCCTGTTCATGGCGATCACCCCTCTGCATGTGGAACTGTCTCAACAGATTGCGGTCGATGTCCCATTGACCTTCTTCGTGATGCTCTCCATCTACTGTGCCTATCGTGTCTTTGACACAGGCCTCCGGCGCTGGTACCTGGTGACCGGGTTTGTCATCGGAATGGCCGCGGCGTGCAAATACACCGGTGCGCTCCTCCTGCCAGCGCTTGCCGCGGCCCATCTTCTCCGGCAGGGGTCAGGGAAGGAGAGGTTCCGTGCCCTGGTGGATCCTCTGTTTCTCTCCGCTGTCGCACTCTCCGGCCTGGTCTTTCTAGGGCTCAACCCTCATATTATTGCAAGCTCAGAGCTGTTTCTGGCCGATTTTCGGTTCGAGAGAGAGCACATGTCACTGGGGCACTTCGGGGTTCCAGACGATTCCGCAGCAGCCTTTTTCTACCTTTTTGAGGTACTCCCTGGTGCGCTTGGCTGGGTGTTTCCTCTTTTTGGTCTTCTGGCGATCTTCTTCATTCTCAAAGGGAAGAAGGCCGAGTGGATACCCCTGCTTGCGCCGGTCGGATCGTTCCTCCTGTTACTCTTCCTCTGGACGATGCGGGCGGAGAGGTATCTCCTTCCCGTTCTCCCCGGATTGGTCCTTCTCTCCGCGGCAGGTATCACGGGTCTCTGGGAGACACTCGCAGGCCCCTCCGCCGGACCCGTCCGCCAAAGAGTACTTGCCGGCGCTGCATCGGTTGCGCTTCTTGTCGTTATGGTACAACCCGTGCTGAGTCTTCTGGGCTACCACCGGGGACTCGAATACCCCGACAGCAGGCAACTCGCCAAGACCTGGATCATGGAACACGTGGAGTCGTCTTCCATCGTCGCGATGGCCCCTCTCGGGATCCGGCTGCCAGCTCCGTACATCACGTTTCCTATTCCGTTTACCGCTGTTTCGTTCGATCATCTGGCTCCCTTTTACGATGCCCGCTGGTATGTTGATCTGGATCTGGTTATAGGGAGCGACTATGATCGAGGCAGATACGCCGAGGAGCCGGAAAAGTACAGAGATTTCCTGCAGTTCTTCTACGACAGTCTGGAGACGAGTTGGCAGAGGCGGTATGCGGTTGAGCCGGTGGAGCATCAACGCGGTCCGAGGGTGTGGCTCTACGCTCCTCCCGGATTCGTCGCGGAGAGGTTTGCACCCGATCTTCTCGACCGTCTGGGCTCGATCAAAAACCGGAGGCTCCTGAGGATTTTCGGGCGGAATCTGGCTGCGGTTCTGGAGGCCAAGGGGAGGGACGCCAAGGCTGATCAGGTCAGGGAGGCAGTTGTCTCTACGATCCTGGACCGGGCACCGGCGGACGAATCCCTGGCGACCCTCCAGTTCTTCCTCGAAACTTCCCCCCACGACGCGGGGCTGCTTGCAGCACGAGACAGCATAGTGTCACTACAAGCGGATTGATTTTCCTTCCCTTTTCCTGTAGTTTACAGTTTGGGCTTTTCCTCAAATTTGGCGGGCAACTGTGACCGGGAAAATCGTCATACGCGGGGCGCGGGTACACAACCTAAAAAACGTCAATCTCGACCTCCCCAGGAACAAGCTTGTCGTCTTCAGCGGCGTGAGCGGATCCGGCAAATCGAGCCTGGCGTTTGACACCATCTATGCGGAGGGGCAGCGAAGGTACGTGGAAAGCCTCTCCTCCTATGCCCGTCAGTTTCTTGAACGGATGGACAAGCCCGACGTCGATGTTGTTCAGGGAATCAGCCCTGCCATGGCGATCGAGCAGAAGACCCACACCCGGAACCCGCGCTCCACGGTGGGGACCACCACGGAAGTCTACGACTATCTCCGGCTTCTGTTTGCGAGGGTGGGGAGGACGTATTGTCAGGGTTGCGGCAAGCTCGTGGAGCGGGACTCCGTTCACACCGTCGTCGAAGCGCTCAGAAAGAAGATGAAAGGTCCACGGGGAGACGTGCCGGTTGAGTCGGGACTGAAGATGCATGTCTTGTTCCCTCTCCCCTTTCACCCAAAGGAGTCGCTGGAAGATGCTGTCGTGAATCTAAAGAAGGAGGGCTTCTTTCGCCTTCTCGTGCGCGATGAGGTCATCGACCTGAACGAGAGTGATGTCCCGGGCAAGGTCCGTCCGTCGCAGGTTTTTGTGCTCGTCGACCGGCTTGTTTTTCGGCCTGACGGTAAAGTTGACCGGCTCGCCGATTCTGTCGAGACCGCGTTTGCGTCGGGGAACGGTCGTGCGACCATCGCTCTCCTGGACGGCGGGGAAAGGCTGCACTTCAACCAGAATTTCGAATGCGGCAGCTGTCATATCCGATACGAGGAACCTGATCCGCGTCTGTTTTCGTTCAACAGCCCCTTTGGTGCATGCCCGGACTGCCAGGGATTCGGGCGGGCGGTCGGAATCGACATGGATCTGGTGGTTCCTGACACATCCATGACGCTGAAACAGGGAGCGATCCAGCCGTGGACTACTCCGAAATTCAAGGAATACCTCCTGAAACTTACCGGTGTCGCCAGAAAGGCGAGGGTGCGGCTCACCGTTCCGTACCGTGACCTGACGGAGACCGAACGCCAGATCGTGATGGACGGATATGGTAATTTTCCCGGCATTCGTGGTTTCTTCCGTTTCATAGAGAAGAAGTCCTACAAGATTTACTATCGTGTTTTTCTCAGCCGGTATCGCGGATACACGACATGTCTGGCCTGCGGTGGCAGCCGGCTTCGGCCGGAAGCGCTCCAGGTGAAGATCGGAGAAAAGAACATCGGAGATGTAGTTTCCATGACCATCTCCGGGGCGAGGTCGTTTTTCGCGACGCTTGATCTCACACCGAACGAGAAGGAGATCGCGAAGCGCATCCTCGGAGAGCTGCACAGGCGACTCTCCTATCTGGATGAAGTTGGTATCGGGTATCTTACACTGGATCGCCTCTCAGGCACACTCTCGGGCGGGGAGACGCAACGCATCAATCTCGCCACCTCTCTCGGGTCTTCTCTGGTCGGAGCCATCTACGTCCTTGACGAGCCAAGCATCGGTCTTCACCCGCGAGACAACGGGAAGCTCATACGCATCCTGAAGGCGCTACGGGATGCGGGGAATACCGTTATTGTTGTCGAGCACGATGCGGATATGATCCGCGAGAGCGATGTTGTTGTCGATCTCGGTCTGCACGCGGGGGAGCATGGTGGTGAAGTGGTGTTTGTGGGGAGCCCCGGCGAGGTTGTCGAGGACCGGCGGTCCCTGACAGGGGCCTACCTGAGCGGAAGGAAGATGATACCTGTTCCCGATCAACGAAGGGAGGGAAATGGACTCGCCGTGGAAATCGTGGGTGCCAGCGAGCATAACCTCAAGGGCATAACCGTCACGCTACCGCTGAATATGCTCGTGTGCATAACGGGGGTGAGCGGCAGCGGTAAGAGTACCCTTGTCCACGATGTGCTGTTTGGCGGGATCAAGCATGCCACGGGTGATCATGCAGTCCATCGGGGAGCGTGTCGGGAGATCCGCGGGCTGGAGAATATCAGTGCGGTCGAGCTCGTGGACCAGTCGCCGATCGGGAGGACACCGCGATCAAACCCCGCAACGTATATTCAAGCCTTTGACGGAATCAGAAACCTGTTCGCTTCCACGCCGGCGGCGAAGGTTCACGGATACAAGCCCGGCTACTTCTCGTTCAACGTGCCGGGTGGACGATGTGAGGCCTGCGAGGGTGATGGTATGGTCAAGGTGGAGATGCAGTTTCTGGCGGACCTCTACCTTCCGTGTGATGCATGCAAGGGGAAGCGCTACCGGAGGGACATTCTGGATGTCCGCTACAGAGGGAAGAACATAGACGATGTTCTGAGTCTCAGTGTGTCGGAGGCGCTGGAATTCTTCGAACAGGATACTGCGGCGAGGAGGGTCGTGCAGAAATTGCGCGTCCTCCGTGACGTCGGACTCGGCTATATCCGGCTGGGCCAACCCGCAACATCACTCTCGGGTGGTGAAGCACAGCGGATCAAGCTGGCCGCGCATCTGGCGGGTCCGCGGGGTGACAAACAGAACCTCTTTATCTTCGATGAGCCCACAACGGGCCTGCACTTCGACGATATCGCGAAGCTCCTGCAGTGCCTCAACACTCTGATTGATGCTGGTAATTCGGTCCTGATTATCGAGCACAATCTTGATGTGGTAAAGTGTGCCGACCACATCATCGACCTGGGCCCCGAAGCGGGCGAAGAGGGAGGAACCGTCGTCGCGACAGGGAGCCCCGAGAGTATTGTGGGTCATCCGGGGTCTCACACCGGCAAGTATCTCAGGCCGTATCTCGAGTGGAAACGATGAACGGAGAATGGTGGCAGAATGAGGCGTGATGCGTGTCACCGCGATCAGGGGCCCCGTATAGTATCTTAGAAATGCCGTTTCACCTGAAAGGCATTGGTACAGTGACGGATTTAGGGGAGGTCCTCACGAGTTGCCAGTGCCTTTCACGATTTACGGGGGCACAGCTGGCTCAGTAACCCATCCCTATGTTGAGGGTGATGAAGAAGCCGCCGAAGCTGCTCTTCGTGGAGGTCACCTCTCCCGTGGCAGGATTAAACAAAGAAGGTAACCCGCCGGAGAGGAGGTAGGTGAAGTAGTACCTGAAGTTGACGCCGAAAACGTTTGACTTGTCAGATCCGAAGAACGCTCCCGCCCCGATGAACCCGCCAAACGTCCACTGAGTTCTTCCCTTGCTGAGGCTGTTGAAGAACTCAACCTCCTCGATCGTCGGTGGTCCCTCCGAATTTGGGGTAATCGTGACAAATGGAGCGGCATAGATAAGGGTCGGTCCGACTCCGACGTTTACGTAGGGGCGGAACGTGTCGACAATGTCTTCGCGGAAGAGCCGGTGCTGCACGCCAAAGGTCAGCGGGGCCATCATGAACCGGCTGAGCTTACCCGGGGTGAAGCTCTGCTGTGTGTAGGGGTCGAAACGCTCGATCTCGCGCTCGTCCTTCGACTCGGAAATGGAGAGGGTGATAAACCCGGAGATGTCCTCCGTGAATTCCCTCCTGTAGAACGTCCCGAGACCAAACCCGTCGTTGGAGATAAGAACGTCTATCCCCCAGAGGTGGAGAAATGACGTCCTCGGGGCGTGTGGTGAGCGTGTTCCCTCGCCTTTGTTCAGAGTGTCGGGAATCTGTTGTTGAGTCCGGCTGAACGGCAAGAATCCGGGCATGCCTGCCGGTTGAGCCAGCAGGGGTCCTGTCGACACAAGAATCACACATCCCGCAACGAACGCTCCACAGACCCGCATTATCGCCCCCTCCCTCAAGTGATAGCCCTTGCTTCCACCAACACCCACAAAAAAAAGATAGTTTCTTTGGCGGGAAAATGCAATTAGTGGACCGGAGAGGAGGCGCATTTCTCTGCTATTGCGGTTTCTCGCACGTTGGGATAAGGGCTCAATTCTGAGTATATTCAACACATATGTCACATCAACCTTGCCAGTCAATGGGTACTCCTCCACCGGCCTGTGTCATCTTTGACATAGATGGAACTCTCACCCGAACAAACGACCTGATATTCGCGAGCTTCAATCATCTTGCGCGCCAATACTTGGGGCGATCGTATGCGCCCGCCGAGATCGTCGGGTTTTTCGGACCACCCGAGGAGGGTGCGCTGTCGAAAATCTTTGGTGCCGAAGAGGTGGACAGGCTCATGGACGAGCTGTGTGAGTTCTATGAGTCAAACCACGCGTCAATGGCAGAAGCGCACTCCGGAGTCAGGGAGATGCTCACATATCTCAAGGGCCGTGGGGTTCGGCTTGCCGTCTTCACCGGCAAGGGGAGACGTACCACCACCATAACCCTGGAGGCGCTGGAATTGAGCCGTTACTTTGACATCATCGTCTCGGGGACGGATGTTGTGCAACACAAGCCCCATCCCGAAGGCATTTGCCGGGTGCTGGATCGATTCAACGTGCGTGCGGAAGAGACGATCATGGTTGGTGATTCGCTCTCGGACATCAAGGCGTCGCGGGCCGCGGGGGTCCACATTGCGTCGGCGCTCTGGGATTGCTTCGACCCCGAAGGTGTCCTCAGTGAAAACCGGTCGTTGGTATTCCACAGTGTAGAGGACCTCCATGCGTGGCTTAGAGACAGGATTCAGTAGAGGGATGGGTGGACAGTGAATCAGGATGCCAACAAACTAGTCCTCCAGATCGTGCGGTACGGACTTCCGTTGACGGTATTGATTTTCTACGTGACCGCGTCGCGGAGCATCGCGTATGCCCCCGAATCCACGTACGTGTATCTCTGGTACGCCGGGGATTTCCTCCAGGGAAGCGGGCTGGCAGGCCCGGAGTGGGCCGGCTTTGGCGGGACCCCCTCGCCCCTCTGGGTAACGTTTATCTCTGGTGGGGGACGGCTGGAACTCGACCTGCTCCTGACGGCGCGTATCTTCAGCCTCTTTTTCAGCTGCGTTGCACTTCTTTTGACATTTCTCGTCGCCGTCGAGCTGCTCTCCAGCAGAATCATGGCGCTGTGCGCCACACTCGTGGTTGCGGTTAACCCGTGGCTTCTCCAGATGGCCCCTTCGGGTGGAGCAGCCGCGATCGGACTGGCCCTCTCTCTCGCGGCGGTCTTCTTTCATCTCAGGGGTGAGAGAATTCTCTCGGTGATTTTTTCCGGATTGTGTACGCTGGTTTGCTGGCAAGCATTTGCGCTCTTTGTTTTTCTCCTGCTCCACGGGATTCTGCTTGCCTCTCCCGGGCGGCGGTCTCCGCGAATTGTGGTCGGTCCGCTTCTCGTCTACACCGCCACGGTTCTTCCCTGGATTGCGGTCGGGATGCTGGCCGGCGCCGGGCTCCTGCCGGTCTCCGTCGGTGAGACAGCAGCGATGTCGTGGCCCGGTGTGATTGCATGGATACTTCTCCTCGCCCTGGCAACTGCCGGGATCCTCTCGGAAGGCGTTCCCGGGGAAGGGGTTCGAGGGTTTCTGGTTGCTCATGGTATGGTAGTTGCCTGGGTGCTCTGGTTGCTGGTGCTTGAGTTCGGCCGCTCTCGGGAGCTTCTCCTCTTTGCGTACCCCATTGTTGTGATCTATGGTTTTCTGGGTTTGCGCCGACTGGTGAGAGGTTTGTATGCCGGCGAGGCGCCACATTATCCTCTGTTTGTTGCGACAGCTCTTCTCATGCTTGCAAACCAGACCGGCTACCACCTGTACGTGAAACCCGGTATGTCGAAATCCGTCGCTACGGTAAACGCACTCGCTGCGATCGCCGGGTGGATGCGGACAGAAACAAACCGGGAGACATCTGTGCGATCAGAGGTGCCATGGACGCTCTCCTATCTCTCGCAACGCCAGGTAGAGCCCATTGCGAGTGGTTCACTACGTCCGGTGGAGCTGGTTGTTACATCGGAGAAGGAGGTGGGAGGATTCACCGAGGTTTACAGACCGGCCCTGGAGCTGTTGCGGGACGCGAAAGGAGGGGGGGGACGGTATGCTGTGTGGAGAAGAACGGATACTATTATAGAGGAAGTACCATGAAACCCATCAACGTGGGAGTAATCGGAGTTGGCCATCTGGGCGCCCTGCATGCGAAGATGCTGGCACAGATTGACGGTGTGCACCTGATCGGGGTCCAGGATGATGACGATGCCAAGACGCGTCGCGTGGCAGAAGACCTCGGGGTCCAACCGTTTGCCCGGTACGAGGATCTCCTTCAGCAGGTTGATGCGCTGACGATAGCCACAAACACGCCCAGTCACTCTGAGATTGCCCGGACGGCTCTCCAGCGGGGAAAACATGTTTTCATCGAAAAACCTATCACGGAGACCGTGAGGGAGGCCGAGGAGCTCTGCTCCCTAGCCGGGAAATCCAGACTCTGTTTGCAGGTGGGGCATATAGAACGTTTTAACCCGGCACTCCTGGCGCTGGAACGGTATGAGATCAGGCCATTGTTTGTCGAGTCGCACAGGCTGTCGCAATTCAACCCCCGGGGGAGTGACGTGGCGGTCGTGCTGGATCTTATGATCCATGACATCGATGTCATCCTAAGTCTTGTCCGATCACCGGTGAAGCAGGTGGAAGCCAACGGTGTGGCGGTTGTGTCGGATAGTGTGGACATTGCGAACGCACGCCTGCAGTTCGAGAACGGGTGCGTGGCCAATGTCACGGCGAGCCGGATTTCGCAGCGTCGCATGCGCAAGATGCGGCTCTTTCAGCCGAGCAGCTACATCTCCGTCGATTTCTCCGAGGGGCTCGCGGAGGTGTTCCGGCTCGTTGACGAGGACGAGCCCGAGGTGGAGGGGACCATGATGCTGGGGAGGCTTGATGCGGGGTCACGAAAGCGGAAGATTGTGTACGAGCAACCCGAGGTGAAGGAGAAGAACGCACTGTTGCACGAGATGGAGCTGTTTGTTGACGCGATACGCTCGGGTACGCCCCCCCTCGTAAGCGGTGAAGACGGAAGAAGGGCGCTGGAGGTTGCGTCGGTCATCATGGAAAAGATCAGTCAGCAACAGCAGATCTTCCGGTGAGCAACGAAGCGGAGCAAATTACTCTTGACGACCCCCTGCTCGCACGTATCGGTGCCGTGGCTGATGAGCAGGGTCTGGAGGCGTACGTGGTCGGTGGGTACGTCCGGGACGCTCTTCTGGGAAAGGGGGACAACGATGTGGATGTGGTTATCATCGGGGACGGAGTGGCGTTCGCCCGGTCGGTGGCGGCTCGTCTCGGCGTCTCCAGGGTGGTTGCCTACGAAAAGTTCGGCACGGCAATGGTTCCCCTCGAGAAGGGGAAGCTGGAGTTCGTGGGAGCGAGAAAGGAGCGATACCAGAGCGAGTCCCGGAAACCGCAGGTGAGCGGTGGGACGCTGGTGGACGATCTTCGCCGGAGGGACTTCACGGTAAACACTTTGGCGGTGTGTCTGAACGGGGAACGGTTTGGAGAGCTCGTGGACCACCTCGACGGAGCACGGGATCTACGGGAGGGGATTCTGCGGACCCCGCTCGACCCGACGGCCACCTTTGACGACGATCCCCTCCGGATGCTGAGGGCAGCCAGGTTTGCAGCTCAGCTGGGTTTCCGGATCGAGGAGACCGCGCTGAGAGCAATACACACCATGCGGGAGCGGCTTTCGATTGTCTCACAGGAGAGGATTACCGAGGAGTTTCTGAAAACGCTCGCCACCCGGAAGCCATCGGTGGGGCTTCGCTTGATGCAGGATACCGGTCTGATGGAGATAGTCTTCCCCGAAGTTGCACGGCTCTCGGGGGTGGACCAGAGGGGACAACACCACCACAAGGACGTGTTCTCTCATACATGTCTGGTGTTGGACAATGTGGCCGCGGTGAGCGACAACCTCTGGCTACGCTTCAGTGCCCTCGTGCACGACATTGCCAAGCCCCGAACAAAGGCGTTTCTCGAGGGTGTTGGCTGGACATTCCACGGGCACGAGGAGTTGGGAGCCCGCATGATGAAACGGGTTTTTCGGCGGATGCGGTTCCCGATGGGACAGCTCTCCTACGTCGAAAAGCTGGTGCGGCTGCATCTCCGGCCCATGGTGCTTGTTGATCAGGCTGTAACTGATTCGGCTGTCCGCCGGCTTGTCTTCGAGGCGGGGGAGCAGATTGAGGATCTCATGACCCTCTGCCGGGCCGATATCACCTCCAAGAATCCGGTCCTGGTGTCGCGGTACCTTCGGAACTACGACAACGTGATGAAAAAGGTAGAGGAGGTGATTGAGAAAGACCGCCTGAGGGAGTGGCAGCCACCCGTTCGTGGGGAGGAGATCATGGCCGTCTGCGGGCTCCAGTCGGGTCCGAAGGTGGGATTGCTCAAAAAGGCGATCGAGGAAGCGATCCTGGACGGAAAGATTCCCAATGAACATGATGCCGCGCTGGAGTACCTCCTGAGCATAAAAGAGGAGATTCTGGGGCAATAAGAGGCCTTTGCTCCCTTTCCGTGAAACTTTCCCCGCTTTTTATCGTTTAACTATAGTGGTCCACCGTAACCTCAAAAACCGGAGTTTTCCCATGCGATTCATGAAGTTTTTCAGCATGACTTTGCCATTCCTGGCGGTTCACGCAGCTGCCCTCGCCCAGCCAACGGTCCTGACACTGGGACAGGCCAGACAAATGGCGCTGGAGAAGAATATCAACGTCATACAGGCACAGGCCAATGTTGAGGCGGCGCAGGGACAGGCCCTTGCCGCAGACGGCCAGTGGCTCCCGAATCTCTCCGCCCGCGGTGGCTGGACGAGATCGCAGAACGATATTAAGGGAGGTACGAGGCTGATTGATGGACTTCAGCTAGATGTGGATGACCAGTTCTCGGTCGTCAACAATTTCTCTACCGGCCTGAGTCTCGGCTACACGCTCTTCGACGGGTTTAGCAGAAGTTCAAATGTCGCTGCTGCAACAGCTGCAGCCGTCTCATCGGAAATGACTGCTTCCCGATCCCGCCAATCGGCGGTCTTCCAGGTCGAGACCGGCTACCTGAACGTGCTGCGCAACGAAAGGCTTGTGACCGTAAGCGAAGAGAATCTGAAGCGCGACCAGCGGCAGCTGGAGCGGATCATCGAATCATATCGCGTGGGTGCTCTCTCGATCGCGGATGTCTATCGTCAACAATCTCAGGTGGCCCAGGATGAGCTGGATCTCATCAGGGCGAAGAACGCGTACGAGACGTCCAAGCTGGATGTGGTGGCTCTCATCGGGCTGGACGTGAATCAGGATTACATTTTTACGACCGAGGGTATTGATGTGGAGGCAGATTCGGTCGAGATGGCGGAGACGCTTTCGAAGTATAGAGATCTTCGCGAGTTGAATACGCGCGCCGTTGAGGCTCGGCCGGATTACAGAGGTGCTCAGGAAGACCTCTTTGCCTCAGAAAAGGGCGTGACGACGGCGGAAAGCGGATACTGGCCGACGCTGGATGCCTTTGCCAGCTATGGACTTCAGAATCCGGAGTTCAACCGCCTCTCGGACAACAAGAACCTGCAGTGGGGTGTAAACTTCAGGTGGAATCTCTTCGATCAGTTCCGGACGAACGAGGGCATTCAGAACGCCATTGCCCGACAACGCAATGCCGAGATTGCACTCGTGCAGGCCGAGAGGGACATTGGAGTGCAGGTGAAGAAAGCGATGCTTGATCTGGAAGCGTCAGCAAAATCGGTCTGGGTCAGCCGGAAGGCTCTCGTGGCCGCGCAGGAGGACTACAAGATCGCGGAGGAGCGGTACAATCTTGGTGCGGGCACTCTGCTCGATCTTCTTGTTGCCAATGCCTCGCTTGTCAACGCACAGGTGGTACTCGTCAACTCCGTTACCACGTATAACTTCTCGCAATTCAATCTCGAGTACTCGCTCGGGGAGCGTGTCTACTAAACGCCGCAGGGGTTTTCATACAATCAAGGAGCAAGAGAACAATGGCATCCAACGGCAAGAAAAAGAAGAAGAGGATCATCATCTTTTCGATCCTCGGGGTCGCGGTCATCGCCCTGATCCTGATCGTCTTCCTGGGTAGCAAAAAGGAGACCATCCTCGCGGTTCAGGTCGAAGAGGTGAGCCGTCGCACCATAACGCAGGTCGTCACGGCAACAGGGAAGATCCAGCCGGAGGTGATGGTGAGGATCGCCCCTGAGGTGGGTGGGGAGATCGTCAGGCTTCCGGTCAGGGAAGGCCAATCGGTAAAGAAAGGCGACCTGTTGATCAAGATCGACCCGGAAACCTACGTCGCGCAGCGCGATCAAGCCTCCGCCGGAATGCTGCGTGCCGAGGCTGCTCTCATGAGCGCACAACCTCAATATGAGCGAATGGAAGCGCTGTACAGAAAGGGTCTTGTCTCCCAGTACGAGTTTGATGCTGCCCAGGCGGATGTCGAATCCGCAAAGGCATCGCTTGCGCAAGCCAAATCCTCGTTGAACCAGGCGGAAGAGAGTCTGCGAAAGACGACTGTCTATTCCCCGATGAGCGGCACCGTCAGCCAGTTGAATTCAGAGCTTGGTGAGCGGATCATTGGGGCACAGTTCTCGGGCACGCTCGTGATGACGATCGCCGATCTGTCGCGGATGGAAGCCCGTGTCGAGGTCAGCGAGAACGATGTCGTGCTCGTCGCTGTCGGAGACACCGCCCGGATCTCGGTGGATGCATTCCCGGACAGAGCGGTGAACGGGGTCATCTATGAGATTGCCAATTCCGCCATGACAACGGGGCTCGGTACGCAGGAAGAGGTGACGAATTTCGAGGTGAAGATCCGTGTTGTGGACAAGGACATCTCTTTGCGGCCCGGGATGTCGATGACATCGGATATCGAGACCGAGACCAAAGAAGAGATCCTCGCGGTACCCATACAGTCGGTCACGACGCGTATGCCCAAGCAGGAGGTGAAGGAAGGAGAGGAGGACGGTCAGAGCGGGGTGGTGCTGGCCAGCGACCAGGACTCCAAATCACGTAACGGGAAGAAACCACCAGAGGTGGTGTTTGTGGTGGAAGATGGTGCGGCAAAGGCCGTGCCTGTGAAGCGCGGGATCAGCGATGATTCTCATGTGGAGATCGTCGAGGGGCTGGAGGAAGGTATGAAGGTCGTCTCCGGTAGCTACAAGGCCATCAACCGTGAGCTGGAGGACGGAGCAAAGGTTCGTGTCAAGGAACCAAAGGAGAAGAAGAAGGAGAAGGCCGGCGGCGAGGAGGCACGGTCATGAGTGTGATCGATCTGAAGAACATTGTGAAGACGTATGACATGGGTGAAGCGGAGGTGGTCGCTGCCCTCAGGGGTGTGACGATGGCCATTGATCGGAACGAATACGTCGCAATTATGGGACCGTCCGGCTCCGGCAAGTCGACGCTGATGAACATCATTGGTTGTCTCGACACGCCCACATCCGGCTCTTACGTTTTCAACGACGTCAATGTCAGCGATATGGATGATAACGATCTGGCGAAGGTGCGAAACAAGGAGATCGGGTTTGTCTTCCAGACGTTCAACCTGCTCCCTCGCTCCGATGCGCTCCACAACGTGGAACTTCCTCTCATTTACGGCGGGATGCCTTCCTCGGATCGAAAACGCCGTGCAACGGAGACGCTGGAACACGTGCAACTGGGAGACCGGATACACCACAAGCCGAACGAACTCTCCGGCGGGCAGCGCCAGCGTGTGGCCATTGCCCGGGCGCTCGTCACTCACCCGTCCATCATTCTCGCCGACGAGCCTACGGGAAACCTGGACACGAAAACGGGCGAGGAAATCATGATGTTGTTCGAGGAGCTGCACGAGCAGGGGAACACGCTGATCATGGTTACCCACGAGGCCACTGTTGCCGATCATGCGCACCGTGTCGTCAGGCTGCGCGACGGGATGATCGAATCTGATGAGCCCGTGAAACACCGTAAATCACATGCGGGGCCAGGGAAGAAGAAACAGGAGGAAGACTGGCAGTCCATAAAGAGCGCTCTCGGCGGGTGACGACGAATCCGGTACTGCCATTCGCACCACCTCTGTGACATCAAGAAACAGGTGAGTTATGCATTATCTTCTGGAGCTCAAAGAGGGATTGATCATCTCTTTTATGGCCATTCGTGCGAACAAGATGCGCTCCGTTTTGACGACCCTCGGGATCGTGATCGGGATTGTCTCCGTAACACTGATGGCAACGGCGATCGAGGGGGTCAACCGTGCGTTTGACAAGAGCGCAGCTGCGTTTGGAACCGATGTTCTCTATGTGCAAAAATTCCCCTGGATGTCCAACGAAGACTGGTCAACGATACGCAACAGACCCAACCTGAAAGTCTCCGATGCGGACAGGATCGAGCGCAAGGCCCGTCTCGTCGATGCTGTTGCGCCCGTGCTGACGACACGGAGGCGGACCAGCTACGGGGACAATTCCTTGGAGAATTCGTTTGTCACCGGAACGACGTACCAGTACATCAATGCATCGGGGAACGTGCTCGAAGACGGGCGGTTCTTTACCGTGGAGGAATCCAACGGCGGCAGGCCGGTGTGTGTGATCGGGGCCGTTGTCGCCGAGACCCTGTTCCCCGCAGAGGATCCCATCGGCAAGTCCATCCGTGTGGTGGGGCACCGTTTTAGGGTGGTGGGACTCTTCGAAAAGCAGGGAGGGCTGTTTGGCGAATTCACCTCGGACAACCGTGTGTGTATTCCGATCAACTCCTTCCAGAGCAAGTTCGGTTCGCGCAGACGCTGGGTTACGATTCAGGTCAGGGTTGCGGATCTCAAGGAGATGGAGGACGCCAAGATCGAGCTCGAAGGGATCATGCGAAACGTCCGGCATCTCCCACCGGGCAAGCCAAACAACTTCAACATCAATCAGCAGGAGATCCTCACGCAGACCTTTGCCCCGATAAGCTTGGTGATTGCCACCATCGGGCTCTTTATTACGGGCCTGTCGTTGTTCGTGGGTGGTATCGGAATCATGAATATCATGTTCGTCTCAGTGACCGAGCGAACGAAGGAAATCGGCATCCGAAAGGCGATCGGGGCGAAACGAAGGACGATTCTGATGCAGTTTCTGACCGAAGCCGCCGCGCTCTGTCTGATTGGTGGTCTCATTGGGTTGACCATATCTTTTCCGTTGAGCCTCGTCATTGATTCGTTCCTTCCGACCGCAATGCCTCTCTCCGTTGTCTTCATCGCCATCACTATTTCACTGGCCGTCGGGGTGATCTCCGGATTCATGCCGGCGTTCCGGGCAGCGAGGATGGACCCCGTGGAAGCTCTGCGTCATGAGTAAGCTTGTGCTGGAATGGGCGTACCTCCGCGAGAGCGTCATTATGGCGTTCACGGCGATACGTACCAGCAAGCTGCGGTCCTCGCTGACTCTTCTTGGCGTTGTCGTGGGCGTGTTTTCGATCATTTCGGTGATGACGGCCCTGGGGGTTCTTCGGAACAGCATCGAGGAGGGAATCACGCAGCTCGGCGCGAACACATTCCAGATACAGAAATACCCTGCGGGGATGCAGGGGGGGCATGCTGCCCGGCGGAAATTCCGAAACCGCCGGGATATCACATACGAGCAGGCGCTGGTGGTACGTAACAACACCACGCTTGCTGATGCCGTCGGCATTGAAGTGTACCGGTTCGGCAGGACGGTGGTGTGGGGAGGCAACAAGACGAACCCCAATGTCCTCGTCTTTGGCGAAAACGTTGACGGTCTTACCACCAATGACTGGTCAGTCGCAACCGGGCGCGGGCTCTCCGAGCAGGATGTGAACACCGCGGCAAACGTCATCGTTCTGGGCAAGGCGGTGAGAGAGAAGATCTTCCCGCCATACGTCATTCCGATCGGGGAGAGGGTGCGTGTTGAAGGGCAGATATTCACCGTCATCGGAATCTTTGCCGAGAAGGGGGCCGCCCTGGGAGGCAGCAGTGACAACTTTGCGGTCATCCCGATCACCGCGTATTTCCAGCGTTTTGGAAAAACCGGCAGAAGCGTCAACATCATGGTCAAGGCGCTAAACAGCGAGGTACTGGAAGAGACGATAGAGCAGTCTCGGATGATACTGCGCGCGGCCCGAAAGGTGGACCCCGGTGCGGACGACGACTTCGCATGGTTCTCAAACGATTCGCTCGTGAGTGAGTTCAACGAATTCACCTTTATGTTCCGCCTCGGCGTTCTCGTCGTGAGCTCGATCGCCCTGCTGGCGGCGGGGGTGGGTATCATGAACATCATGCTCGTGTCCGTTACCGAGAGGACACGGGAAATCGGCATCCGAAAGGCTGTCGGAGCTCAGAGGAAAGTGGTGCTGTCGCAGTTCATCATCGAAGCGATTATCCTCTCTCAGATCGGGGGCGTGATAGGCGTCATACTCGGTGTTATCGGGGGGAACGTTGTCGGGCTTCTCCTCGAAGTCCCGGCGGTCATCCCGTGGGACTGGGCGCTCATCGGCATCGGCGTCTGCTCACTCGTGGGTTTGACGTTTGGTGTCTACCCGGCCTGGAAAGCAGCAACGCTGGATCCTATCGAGGCGCTTCGCTATGAGTAATATCGCTTTTGAGTGGGCGACCCTGAGGGAGAGCGTCGTGATGGCTCTTGTTGCCATCCGCGCCAACAAGCTCCGCTCCGTCCTTACACTCCTGGGTATCGTGGTCGGGGTCTTCTCGATCATCTCCGTCATGACCGCGGTGGGCGTGCTCCGCAACAGCATCGAGGAAGGCCTCTCGCAGCTGGGTGTCAATACGTTTCAGGTGCAGAAGTACCCCAATTTCCAGGCCGGGGGCCGGCGTATCCGAAATCGGAGAGATATCACCTATGAACAGGCTCTCCAGGTTCACAAGAAGGCTTTGTTGGCAGAGGCGGTCGGGATCGAGATCTGGAGGGGCGGACGGGTTCTCGTCTGGGGGAAGGAAAAGACGAATCCCAACGTTTCCCTTGCGGGGGAGAATCTCGAGGGGATCATCACAAACGACTGGA
>JBATTW010000410.1:0-7715 GCA_049670805.1 Bacteroidota bacterium | reverse complement strand
CGGCAGCATGGTGTTTCTGCATGATCTCGAGCTCTGGTTCGAACGTCACGCGGAGGGGATCGGGGTGATCGAGGAGATCCTGAAGCGCATTGAGATACATTCCCAGGATGTCCTTATCGTCATGAACATGAACCCGACCGCGTACGAGCTCATGCGGCAACTTGTACCCCTCCAGGAGGTATGCATCGATAATATCGTGCTCTCCCCCATGGACGCGGAAGACCTGAACGAGATGATCTTGCGGCGGCATCAATCAAGCGGCATGCAGTTCTTCCTTGGCCGTCGTCCGGAACAGTCGCTCTCCAGATTCTCGCTGGCTCGGCTTTTCGATCTCTATTTTGTCTGTTCGGACGGCAATCCGGGGGTGGCACTCAATCGATGGCTTTCCAGCATCAATCGAGTCAACGGGAATGAACTCAGGATGCTGCCGCCTGAACTCCCTTCGACAGCAGCGCTCCAGAAGCTCAGCGACGATTCATTGACCACGTTGACGCAGTTTGTCATCCACAAACGCCTCAGCCCCGCAAAGATGGCAAGGATCACGGGTTCGGATGAGGAAGCCACACGCAGAACCGCCAACAGGATGACGTCGATCGGGATTATGGAGGAGCGGTCCCCGGGTCTCTACACGATAAACCCCGTTCTGGATCTGCCAATCCGAAAGACCCTTCGCGAAAGGCGGCTGATATGAAGTTCATAGTGGTGCTGGTCGCGGGGATAGCTCTCTGGCTTCTTCTCTCCGGCCTGGTGAAGCTCCTGAATGTCATCACCATGTCTGAGGATCTCCGCAAACGCATTCGCAGAGTCCTGCCAGGTATGGTGCTTGTCCTCTGCCTCGCCTATCTTCTCTGGTCACTGAACGAGCTCTTGAGCAGGGAGCCGTTCTACCCGGTTATTGTGGCAGTCTCTCTCTCAATCGTCCTCCTGCCGTTTGTCTGGTTTCTACTGCGCGATCTTGTGGCAGGCGTTGTTTTTGCGACAAAGCACCCGGACGTTCTGGGGAGACGCATAGAGGCGAAGAACGTCTCGGGGCATGTTCTGAAGGTGGGATACACCGGATTGAGAGTCCGGGCGGACGACGGGCAAATTCTCTCCGTTCCCTATGTCCGGATTGTAGGGCAGGTCGTTGCTGAACAATCCAGGCAGCGGTCTGCCGACCAGTTCCGCTTCACCCTGCCGATCCCCGGAGAGGATGACGCGGAAATGCTGCAGGAACGAATCACGAGAGAGATTCTCCTGAGCCCGTGGGTGAACCTCCACCTGCCCCACTCTGTCCGGATCGTTAGAGCGGGGAGCGACCGATCAGTCGAGGTGGTGTTCCACTGTCTCAACGAGCAACAGGCTGTTCTCGTTGAAGAGCGGTTGCGCAAGTGGATCGCTGTTCCGAATCGCGAACCGTAGTACACACGGACCCTGGCATGCTCCTCACGAAGCCTCACCGAGTTGCCTCTTTTGCCTTATAGTGGTACCTTTCCAACGCTATGGTATTTACGACTTATCCCTCGTCCATGTTCCGCCGTTCTCTGTCCCGCTCTTTCTCCGGCACGTCAGGTCCACCCGCATCAAACGCAACGCCGGCACGCTGATGGGAAGGCTTCAGAAACTCGCAGACCATATCCGATCGGTCCGTTCGGTCGTCGGAATCTCTCGCTTTGGAAGCTGGCTTCTCTTTGGAGCGCTCATCGGACTCGTTGCCGGCCTTGGGGCAATCGTGTTTCGCTTTGCGGTTGATGTCGTCACGGAATTCCTCTATGGATCCCTTGCGGGTGTCCGGTTCCCCACCGAGAGTCTGGCTCCGGGAACCGAACAGGTGACCGGGCTGGAAGCCCGTCACTGGCTCTTCTTCATTCTTCCGGCGCTTGGCGGCCTTGCGGCTGGCTGGCTGGTCTACAGGTTCGCCCCGGAGGCGGAAGGACATGGCACTGATGAGGTCATCAGGGCCTTTCATCAGGAGAGGGGACACATTCGGCGGAGGGTTCCGCTTGTCAAGACCATTACCTCTGCCCTGACAATCGGATCGGGCGGTTCGGCCGGGCGTGAGGGACCGGTTGCACAGATTGGTGCGGGGTTTGGCTCCTTTCTTGCGGATCTCCTCAAGCTGCCGGACAAAGACAGGCGGCTCATGGTTCTCGCCGGAGTCGGGGGAGGCGTGGGCAGCATGTTCCATGCGCCCCTCGGCGGCGCCCTCTTCTCCACGGAAGTTCTCTACCGGGAGCCTGATTTCGAGTACGAGGGGCTTATCCCCGCCATCATCTCGGCCATTGTGGCGTATTCTCTCTACGGTATGGTGTATGGTTGGGGGGCCATTTTTTCCACCCCGGAGCTGGAATTCCATCAGCCTCTTCACCTTCTCTTCTATATCCTCTTCGGTGTACTCGCTGCTGGAACCGGCATTCTCTATGTCAAAGTTTTTTATGGGATGCGTGACAAGATCTTCCGCAAACTCAAGGTCAAGCGGTATTTCGTACCCGCCATCGGTGGTCTGGTTCTCGGTGTCCTGGGTTACCTCTTCCCTCCTGTTCTCGGAACCGGGTACGGTTGGATCCAACTTGCCCTCTACGGCCACGTCGCCCTCTGGACAATGATCGTCTTCCCCGTATTGAAGATCATCGCGACGAGTCTCACGATCGGGTCGGGAGGTAGCGGGGGCGTCTTTGCTCCATCCCTCGTCATCGGCGGTATGCTCGGAGGCGCGTTCGGAACTCTGTGCCAGATTCTGTTCCCCGAACTGAACCTCCAGCCGGCTGCATTCATCATCGTGGGGATGGCGGGGTTCTTTGCCGGGATCGCGAAGGTCCCCGTATCGGCACTCATCATGGTGGCAGAGATGACGGGCAGTTACGGTCTCCTGGTGCCAACCATGCTCGTGGCCGCGATCGCCCTGATTCTCGGCAGGGGAACGAGCATCTACGAGATGCAGGTGCCACACCGGGCGGAGTCGCCGGCCCATCGAGGTGAGTTCCTGATGAGTATTCTCGACAAGATGAAAGTGCGGAGCAGCATGGTGAAGACCGAGCCTCATCAGATCGTGGAAGAAAACATGCTGCTCCGAGAGCTCATCAAGGTCGTGACGCGCACAAATCTCCACTACTTCTTTACCGTCGACAGGGACCAGCGACTCACGGGAATGATCGCGCTTGACGAATTGCGACGGGTGATGCTGGAGGCGCACCTCGGCCCGATTCTGGTGGCAAAGGACCTGGCAACCCCACCGCCGCCTGCCGTGCGGCCGGAGGACAGTCTCAGCGACGCACTGAACAACTTCGTGGCCAGTGCTCTTGACGAGCTGCCTGTTGTGCGCGGGGATAACGGCGCTCTCACAGGCATCATCCGGAAGAAGGATCTCGTGGTTGTCTACACACACGCTCTGGCAGGAACGCAGGACACATCGGGCTGACCTCCTGGCCCCCGGTCATTTGTTTAATTCGGATCAGAATTCCCATGCAGGACGATACGAAGAAACAAAAACGTATCATCATCGTTTCGAACCGTCTTCCGGTGAACATACGCAAGTCCGAATCCGGCTTCGAGTTTCAAGCAAGCAGCGGTGGACTCGCAACCGGCCTGAGTTCTCTTCACACCGGGTCTGACACCTGGTGGGTCGGCTGGCCAGGACCCGTCGGTCGCGACCAGCGGAAAGAGGTGGAAGAAAGGCTCATTTCCGAGTTCAGGTGTTTCCCGGTCTTCCTATCGGACACCCTCGTTGAAAAATATTACGAAGGGTACTCCAACCGTACGATCTGGCCAATCTTCCATTCCTTCACCTCGCATGCCAGGTACTCCGCCAGTGAGTGGGAAGCGTACCGCAAAGCCAATCATCTCTTCTTTCTTCGCATCGAGGAGATCTACAGACCGGGAGATATCATCTGGGTGCACGACTATCAGTTGATGCTCCTGCCACGCTTCCTGAGAGAACGGTATCCGGATGCAACGATCGGATTCTTCCTTCACATTCCCTTTCCCCATTCCGACATTTTCCGGTTGTTGCCTCAGCAGAAGGAGATCCTCGAAGACCTCGTAGCGGTTGACCTGATTGGTTTTCATACACACGATTACGCACAGGCGTTTCTGGGGAGCGTGCGCCGCCTCCTGGGATACGACAATACGCTGGGTCAGATCATGATAGGCGAGAGGGCCATTCAGGCCGAAGTCTTTCCGATGGGGATCGATTTCACCAAGTACGCGACCGCCCCGCTCGATCCCTCCATCAAGAGCGAAATCGATACCATCGAAGCGACGCTTCGCAACCGTACAGTGGTGTTCTCTGTCTCGCGGCTGGACTACACCAAAGGGATCCCGGCGAGTCTGGAAGCGATCAGCGAGTTTCTCTCACGCTATCCTGAATGGCATGGCACTCTGGTCTATGTTCTTGTTGTTGTTCCCTCTCGAGAACGGGTCGAACGGTACGCAACGCTGAAGCGCGATATTGACCAGGCCGTCGGAAGGATCAATAGTACCTACGGAACCGTCGGCTGGCAGCCGGTTCGATACATCTACAGGAACCTTTCCTTTGGTGAGTTGACAGGCCTCTATGCCAGCGCCGATGTCGCTCTCATTACCCCGTTGCGTGACGGAATGAATCTCATTGCCAAGGAATACCTGGCTGTGAAAGGGGAAGGAACCGGGGTCCTGATTCTGAGTGAATTTGCCGGAGCGGCGAAGGAGCTACAGGAGGCAATCATCGTGAATCCGAACAGCCGGGAAGAGGTGGCCGAGGCCCTCCACAAGGCTCTGCGGATGCCTGAAGACGAACAGCGTCAACGGAATGCCGTGATGCGCCAGCGTCTGGAAACGCACGACATCCGGCACTGGGTGGGGCAATTCCTCTCCCGGCTCAAGGTCGCGGAGGACGTGTCGCACAGCCTTGCCGTGAAACTCCTGGACAGTGCCAACCGTGAAGAGCTGGTTGCGGCCTATACCGGGGGTTCGAAACGGCTCCTGCTGCTGGATTATGATGGAACGCTGGTCCCCTTTGCCAGTGAGCCCGGTGGGGCGAAGCCTGATCCGGAGGTTTTGAACATTCTCCAAAAGCTCTGCTCAGATATCCAGAATACGGTTGTTATTGTGAGTGGACGGGACCGTCATACACTGAACAGCTGGCTCGGGAAGCTGGGCCTCACGCTGGTGGCGGAACACGGGGGCTGGATCCGTCCGAGAGGGCGTGAATGGGCCGCCACAATCGGACCCAATGAAGAGGTCTGGAAGCGTGATGTCAGGCCGATTCTGCAGCTCTTTGTAGACCGAATTCCCGGGTCCCTGCTTGAAGAGAAAGACTTCTCCCTGGTGTGGCACTACCGCAAAGCCGACTCGGAATCGGCCGCAAATGCGGCACGGGAATTGCTTGACACACTGGCAAACTTCACCACAAATCTGAATATTCAAGTGCTTCCAGGCAGCAAAACCGTCGAGGTGCGGCATATCGGGATCAACAAGGGGACGTACTACTCCCGGTACCATGCGTCGATTCCGTACGATTTCATCCTTGCCATGGGGGACGACTGGACTGATGAGGACCTGTTCGCAGTGCTTCCTCCAACGGCATATTCGATCAAAGTCACACCTCGGGTCACAAAAGCCCGATCAAATGT
The DNA here is from genome assembly GCA_049670805.1 of Bacteroidota bacterium. GTDB lineage: Bacteria > Bacteroidota > Ignavibacteria > UBA10030 > UBA6906 > JBATTW01. The sequence continues at coordinate 2,127 of JBATTW010000410.1, read as the reverse complement.
AAAATCTGTTCAAGACGTACGGCAACTGCTGGAACAGCTGGCGAGCTGATATGAACGAATTCTACTTCTATACAAAGCTGGATCAGACGGTTCTGCTCGGCAGGAAGGCGAGGACCATCCCCGAGCTGCTTGACGGTATCCAGACGGTCCCGGAGGCTTCCATCTACTTTCACACGCACAGGTATCTCCAGCAACATCACTACCTCTCCCCCGAACCTCCGAACGACTTTGCATACTGGACGACCGGGGTGCTCAACGATGCTGAGCTCGGAGAGCAGCTCTCCAGCATCGATATCATCCGCTTCGGGAGCATTCAGAGTCTGAGGCAGGAGTTTATTGCCCTTCTCCAGGAGTACAACCAGAAAGCCGAAAAGATCCGTGAGTGCCCGTCCGGGCAGGAATTCCATTTCATGTCGACTCAGACGTTTGCTTTTCAGACTCCCTACACAGCACGCAGTCTCGGTGAATTCCGGAGCATCCTCAAACGGGTCAGCATAAGCTCGCTCTACTATCACATCTACGATGCGAAGTTGCGACTGCGGAAAGGCGAGAACGATTTCTCACGGTGGTTCCGGGATCTGGGATTCATCCAGCTGGCCGACGAGCTGGCCAGGCTTGATCCGTACACGTATACCCTGGAGGGACTGCGCAACAAGATCCTGGCTCTTGGAGAGAAGTATGATAAGAATTGAAGAATACGCATCCATCGTGGGACAGCCGACCATCGACGAGTTGTTTCTGCTTGCGCGGAACCTCGAAGGGAAGGTCGTGCAAAACATCAATTCGACAGCGGTGGGCGGCGGTGTGGCGGAGATCCTTACCCGGATCGTTCCGTTACTGAGGCAGCTGGGTGTCGATGCGCACTGGGATGTCATCAAAGGTGATGAACGCTTCTTTGCAACGACAAAGAAAATGCACAACGGTCTCCACGGCACGCCCGTGACTATGACAAAAGACGAGCTCGATGGCTTCATCGAGATCAACAGAACGAATGCCCAGGAGCTTAGGTTTCATGACATTGTATTTGTCCATGACCCCCAGCCGATCGCACTCGTGGAAAAACGGGATGAGGGAAGGAACCGGTGGATCTGGCGTTGCCACATCGACTTCTCCAATCCGGATGAGGGTGTCTGGCAATTCCTGGAGCGCTACATCCACCGCTATGACGTTTCCGTCTTCTCCGCGCCGGCGTTTGCCCGGACCCTGGAGGGGAAGCAGGTTCTCATCTCCCCCTCGATCGATCCTCTCAGTGACAAGAATAGAGAGTTGCCCGACAATGTCGTCGACAACATCTTCAAGAAATACGGTATCGACAGGTCGCGTCCGATCGTTACGCAGATCTCCCGTTTTGACTACCTGAAAGACCCCCTCGGAGTCATCCAGGCCTATCAGCTGGCAAAAAAGAACGTGGACGTCCAGCTTGTGCTCGCAGGTGGAGGTGCCACGGATGACCCTGAAGGGCCCCTGGTCATGCAGCAGGTGCAGGAAGCTGCATCAAAGGATGAAGATATTCACGTCTTGTTTCTCCCCCCCGCCAGCGACATCGAGATCAATGCACTTCAGCGAGGATCGACCGTCGTTCTTCAAAAATCTCTCAAGGAAGGTTTTGGACTGACGGTCTCGGAAGCTCTCTGGAAGGGACGGCCCGTCATTGCAAGCGCGGTCGGCGGCATCCCTCTCCAGATCTCCCACAAATACTCCGGCATATTGACCCGCTCGGTGCAGGGTACCGGGCACGCTATCAAGCAACTTATCAACGAGCCCGAGTACGCCCGCAAGCTCGGAATCAACGGGAAGGAACACATCAAGAACAACTTCCTGATGACCCGCCACATAAAGGACTATCTCCTCCTCTTTGTCTCCCTGTTCAAGAATGGAAGGGATATTGTCTATCTCTGATTTCCGCTGCTCACACAAACGACGGCCCGTTCTGGCCCTGTTTTCCGCTTTTGGCAGCAGTTTTGAGCCTGTCAGACCCCTGAAGGCAGGGGTATCTGGACTCAGTCGGTATTATTGACTACCTTTCATTCCTGAAGTCATTCCGGCCTGGATTCTCGCCGTAGTCATTCCCTTTCGCCACCTCTGGTGACTGGAGCAGAAGCGGTGGGATCACTCCCGACTCTCCGC
>JBATTW010000409.1:0-13795 GCA_049670805.1 Bacteroidota bacterium | reverse complement strand
CACCTCCAGAGGGAAAGCCGGTTGTAGTTCATGACGCGACCGAACGGATCAATAAGCTTCTGCCAGAACGGCCGGGCAGCCCTGCTTCGCCGATCCACGTACCGCATCGCCTCGATTTCCTCAAAGTCGATGGAGAGCGTGCTCCCGTCCCTGAAGATAACGCGTATGTGGTCCTCCATAACATCATAGAGGCGCGCCCGCCCGCGAAGAAAAGGAACAACCCCGAGAAACCAGAGCGCCACGGCGTACCAGACACAGAGAAGGCTCAGCACCACTCCGATAACAAGCTGCTCCACCCAGTCTGAGGTCTGATACTTCCCGAGAATACGGATGTAGAAGAAGACCGGAAGGATCGGTATCAGCATCGCGAACAACGACGGGGTAATCACCTTCAGCGTCGCGCCAACGCTGGCCTTGGCACTCGCCGACTGGTACAACTTCCGGACGGCAACACTCTTCCTCTCGAAGAAGCCTTCCGATTCCTCGCCGGAGTACATCTGACCCACCTTGTGGCCCGACTTGCTCAGGTAATCGGCCGCTTTGTCCCATTCTTCCGCTTTTTCATAGTGGAAGGCAAGCAGTTCGTAAAACTCCACGAGTCTGTCCGCGTACAGCTGCTCGATCGCCTGAGCGATGGCACCGTGGAGTTCCTTTCGCTTGTTGAGAAGTATCGTGTTGTATGCGACCTCCTGAATGAGAAAATGCTTGAAGAGGAAATCGTACTCTTTCGCCTCATCACCATGAAGGATGAGTTCCAGAGAACGGAGTTCGCTCAGGTTTGGTGCGAGCTCTCCCTTCCTGTCCACAAGCTGCTCGAGCAAACCCTTGGAAAACTCCCGCCCGATCACCGATGCCCGGAGAAGCACCTCTTTGATGCTGTCCTGGATCCTGTCGATGCGCGCCATGATAATTCCCTGAATCGTCTCAGGGATCCCGGCTTCAAGGTTCTCCGAAATGACTTCGACCTTCCTGCGCTTGACTGCAATCTTCTTCTTGTCCACGAGGGTCTTGACGATCTCGTGAACAAAGAAGGGGTTTCCTTCCGAACGCTGGAGAACGAGGTTTTCCACTTCACGCGGCACGGTGTCCGCATCGAGCTTGGTGCGAATGAGCTTGAGCGCATCGGCCCTGCTCAGCCTGTTGAGGTCAATCAGCTTCCCGTCTTCGAGCAGCTGCTGCGTGTGTGAGTACTCATCACGGAAAATGAGGACGAAGAGCGCAAGCACAACTGCTGTTGTTCTGGAGAACATGTACTCCAGCAATTCCTGAGAAAAGCGATCGATCCAATGCAGATCTTCCAGAACGTACGCAACACGGCGGCGAAGCGCGTACTCGCTGAGAAAGGCTCTGGCCGCCTGAAAGACCCGCTGCTTGCGGTCAGACTCATCCAGGTCTGCAACGGTGTCATAGCGAAGAGAAAGGAGCGCACCCAGGAAGGGCTCGTGATCCTCCACGCCGAGCGACCGGACCGCCTGATGGAGGCGCGCTCTGGTTTCCCCCTCCTTCATTGCTGGTGTGACCTTGAGAATATTCTTCAGCAGATTTGTCCAGAGAAAGTAGGGCGTATTGGTCTCAAAACTCGAACAGCCCCCCTCGAAACAGGCGACACCTTCCTTGTACGCGAGGCTCTCGAGTTCGGCCTTGAGCCGGGACTTGCCAACGCCGGCCTCGCCACGTATAAACAGACGTATCTGCTGCCGTTCTTTGATACGGCCCAGCGCCTGCTTGATGACCTGGATCTCCTCTTCGCGGCCGACAAAAACTCCCTCTGCCATCTGCTGTCTTTTGGCCTCATCGGCGGAGTGGAGACCCTTCAGCCGATAGACGTTGACGGGTTCTGTCTTCCCTTTGAAAATCTTGGGGACCGGACCATCAAACACGGCGATTCTGGAGACAAGCTTGTACATGTCTTCCGTCAGGAAGATCTGACCTTTTGGCGCGATCTCCACGAGGCGGGAGGCGAGGTTTACCGTGTCACCAATAACAGAGTATTCCATCCGGAGATCATTCCCGACGTTCCCCGCGATGACCCAGCCCGAATGCAGTCCCACGTGGAGTCCCAGGGGCGCCGGAACATCGAGGGCGCTCCGCATGTTGAATTGCTCGATCTCCTTCATCATGTCGAGAGCGCACCGGATGGCTCGCTCCGGGTCGTTTTCATGCGCGAGCGGGGCCCCGAAAATTGCCATGATTCCATCGCCGATGAACTTGTCGATTGTCCCTTCGTACTTCGTGATCGATGAAATGAGCCCCCCGAAGCAATCGTTCAGGATCATCGATACTTCCTCAACATCCATCCGCTCCGAAAGCGCGGTGAAACCCGTTACATCTGCGAAGAGCACGGTCACAAGTCGTCGTTCACTCTCAATATGCTTCCCGGCATCAAGGATCTTCCTGGCGAGATCCTGCGGAATGTAGTTCCTGATCAGGGCGAAACTATCGAGGGAAGGGCGTTTTGTAGAGGTTGGGCCGCCGATGGAAGTGCCACACTGGGAGCAGAAGCGGGCGGTGTCCGGTATTTCTGTTGAACACGCTTTGCAACGCATGTAATGCATACTCCGGTGGATGGGGCCTGCCAATGGTCGGAACCCCGGCCCAGGCCAGACCATATCCTACTATCCCCCCAAAAACATGCCGACTATCGTCCAATATATTCCCCGGGTTGATTAGAAGCAAGCAGCAAGCTCGGCCGTTGTGTCCCCGGTTACACCTTCACGCTGGGTCTTCCGTCGCAGAGCAACCTTGTTTTTTTCCGTGAAGTTGTACTACTTAGATGACGTTGGAAATTCTACCAGGCAATGGCGAATTCAGCAAGAGAAGAGAGGAAAACCGACAATCCCGGGTCTGCTTCCACCGGGCAGCGACCCACATCGCTCCCCGTCGGCCCCAGGATCAGGACACGCCCGGTGAAACGGCAGCAGGGCTCCCTCACTGCGTCCGCGGAGGAACCCTCCGGTCCTCGGCAATCGCCACTCGAACCCACCCTCTACATCAACCGCGAACTGAGCTGGCTCGAATTCAATCAGCGGGTTCTGGAGGAAGCGGAAGACGAACGACATCCTCTCCTGGAGCGCGTCAAGTTTCTCTCTATTGTCAGTTCGAACCTAGACGAGTTCTTCATGATCCGGGTGGCCGCGATCCAGGAACAGATCCTCGCGAACGTCGTAGAGTATTCCCCGGACGGCCGCGTCCCTGCTCAACAGCTCAAGGCAGTGCACGAGCGGGTCTCCGTCATGCTCGATGACATGAGTTCCTGCTTCTGGGAAGATCTCCATCCGAGACTGAAAGAATCGGGAATCCATCTGCTCAAGATGGAGGAGGTCACAAAAGCAGAACGGGAAGACCTTCGAGACTTGTTTGCGCGCGAGATTTATCCTGTGCTCACCCCGCTGGCGTTTGACCCGGGTCACCCCTTCCCCTACATCTCAAACCTCAGCCTCAGTCTTGCGGTGGTCGTTTCCACACCCGAAGGGGAGGAACGGTTTGCACGGGTGAAGGTCCCCGGCGTGCTGCCGCGGCTTGTCGAGGTTCCCAAGGGCGAAAACGATCCACTGAACTTCAAGTTTGTCTGGCTGGAAGACCTCATCGCGGACAACCTGGGGATGCTTTTTCCGGGGATGACAGTGAAGGAATCCTACGTCTTTCGCGTCACGCGAAATGCCGATATCGAGATCCAGGAAGACGAGGCCGAGGACCTCATCCGCTCCATTGAAGAGTCTATTCGCCTCCGCAGGTTCGGCTCGGTGGTGCGCGTTGGGATCCAGAGCACGATGCCACAACGGATCGAAGAGATCATCGTCGAAAACCTCGAAGCCACTCCGGAAAATGTTTATCACGTCGTCCCGCCTCTCGGTCTCGGGCACCTCATGCTCCTGACGAACGTCCCGCGTCCAGACCTCAAAGATGCACCACACTATCCGGCCCCCCTCACGCAGGACGAAGAACCAGAAGACATGTTCAACCTCATACGACGCGGGGACATCGTTCTTCATCATCCGTACGACTCGTTTACGCCTGTGGTCCAGTTCATCAGGGCCGCCGCCCGGGATCCCAACGTGCTCGCAATCAAGCAGACGCTCTACAGAATCGGGAAGGAATCACCGCTGGTTCCACTCTTCATCGAAGCAGCGGAAAACGGGAAGCAGGTGGCGGTTCTTGTAGAGCTCAAGGCCCGCTTCGACGAAGAGAACAACATCATCTGGGCGAAGGAGCTGGAACGCGCAGGTGTACATGTTATCTATGGCCTTGTCGGGCTCAAAACACACGGCAAGATGGTCCTGGTGGTGAGAAAGGAAAACGACGGGCTAAGAAGATACGTCCATCTCGGAACTGGGAACTACAACCCGGCCACTGCGAAGATCTACACCGATCTGAGTTTGTTTACATGCCGCGAGGACATAACGGACGACGCAACAGAAGTCTTCAATTTCCTGACCGGCTACTCCAAGCGTGACTGGTATCGGAAACTGGCCGTTGCGCCGGTGAATCTTCGTCAGAAGATCTCGAGACTGATCGAACGGGAAATGGAGCACGCACAGGCGGGACGGGATGCGCGCCTGATATTCAAAATGAATTCCCTTACGGACTCGAAGATGATCCTGCTGCTCTACGAAGCCTCCAAGGCAGGGGTGAAAATCGACCTGATTGTCAGGGGGATATGCTGCCTTCGCCCCGGACTCGAGGGCATAAGCGACAACATCCGGGTAATCAGCATCGTGGGAAGGTTCCTGGAACACAGCCGGGTCTTCTACTGTATGAACAACGGCTCGCCGGAGATCCACTTCAGCAGCGCAGACCTGATGGGCCGGAACCTCAACAGGCGGGTGGAACTCCTCTTCCCCATCGAAGATCCTGCAATCGCGGATCGGATGAAGAGAGAGCTCTTCGACACCGCGCTGCGGGACAATGTGCGTGCACGCCTGCTCAAAGCTGACGGGACACACTCACGTGTCATGCCCTCTGAAGGTGAAGAATCTTTTGACAGCCAGCTTGTAACCATACAGTCCCGGTCGTCAAAAGCCTCCCACCCGAGACCGATCCCCCGCGAGGCTCCACCAAACCCCACATCGTAGGAGGCGCTGACACCGCGCCTCACCGCACGAGAAGCATTTTCCGCGATTGCAGAAAAGTTCCTGTCTCCCCTCCCGCGGGGCGCACGCACAGACGATAGAATAAGAAACCCCCGAATGTCTTTGGTTTTGTCCGGTTTTCTTTCTAGCTTCGGACCGGGTGATCGCACGACCCCCTTTCTCCCCATCCACGGCGTTCCCCGGTGAACTCTGATCGACCTCGGATTCTTCACACATGCTTCTCCCGGTCCTGGGGGGGGCTCGAGCTCTACTGCCTGGACCTCTGCCGGCTCCTCAGGGAACGGGGGTACGGGGTCTGGCTTGCCTGTCCAGCCGGGAGCCGCATGGAGGAGGAAGCCCATCGGCAAGGCCTCCTGACAATCCCGCTTTCGGTGAGCGGATACTTTCACCCCCTCCTGCTCGGCAGACTCGCCAGGTTTATTAGAACTAACCGGCCCGACCTCATTCATTGCCACCAATCAAAAGACATCGCCACCGTCGTCCCTGCAATGATTCTCTCCCGGAGGCGCCTCCCCGTCATTCTCACCAAGAGCGTCGGATCATATATCATGAAGCGGGATCCCCTGCACCGTTTCACGTATTCGCATGTATCCCGCGTCCTGGCCATATCCAGCGTCATACATAACAACGTTGTCTCTACCACTCCCGTCCCACCCGACCGTGTCCACACACTCCACTTCCCGGTCGATACAAAGCGGTTTGATCCGGATCGTGTTGATCCGCAGGCCGTACGTCGCGAATACGGTCTGGACGAGAAGATGCACGTCGTCGGTTTTGTGGGGAGGTTCTCTCCCGGCAAGGGACACGAAGAGCTCATGACCGCAGCCGCAATCCTCAAGAACCGGTACCGCAACGTCCGCTATCTCGTTGCCGGCGAGGCCAGCTACGGGGAAGAACCTTACGAACGAGAAATCAAGTCGCTCGCGCGCGAATCCGGTGTCGACGACATCATCATCTTTACAGGTTTCCGCACCGACATCCCCGAGATCATGGCTGCCGTGGATATCTTCGCCTTCCCTTCCCACGCGGAGGCCTTCGGGATGGTTCTCATCGAAGCAATGGCGATGCGATGCCCGGTAGTATCAACAAATTGCGACGGTGTGCTGGACATCGTCGTTGATGGGGTCACGGGCCTGTACGTTGAACCGGGAAGGGGAGAGCAGCTGGCAAGAGCCATTTCGCGGCTTCTGGATGATCCGTCGCTCCGGGAAAGAATGGGAAATGCCGGAAGGGAAAGAGCCGTACGACTCTTTGATCGGCACGCACACCTTGGTGAAATCGAGGTGATCTACAACGACCTTGCGCCGCGAGTGATTGGTAGGAGCGGTGCCAGGCGATCAGCGGAAACGCCTTAGCCGGAGCGAATTACTCACCGCGCTGACCGAGCTGAACGCCATCGCCGCGGCGGCCACCATTGGATGGAGCAGGCCAAGCGCAGCCAGCGCAATACCGATGCTGTTGTAGAGGATGGCCCAGAAGAAGTTCTGCCGAATCGCCCTCAAGGTTCGTCGCGACAACCGGATCGCCTCAGGCAGACCCCTGAGATCACCCCGCATGAGCGTGATATCCGCCGCCTCCATTTCCCACACCCCCGGCTCGGGGAAAGAGCACCGCAGCGGCACCTGTTCCCAACACCACAAGGGTATTCATGTCAGCAGTCCGGTTCCTTGTGGCCCGCCAGAACCCCACAAAGAAACGTCGACCCGCCACGAACAGCACAGGTGTTGCCAGCAGCAGGAGAAGCATGTCGGTGAACCCATGGGACAGAGGGAGCCAGTCCGTGGTGCCCTCCAGAGCAGTTCCTTCTTCGTCCGCGCCAGGAGACCCGACCCTACAGCCGCTCCATCACCTTCAGCTGCAGGTTCATCCCTGCTGGAACGCAACGTGTAACCCTGTGCCCGGGACGGCGGTCTGCAGATCCGGAAGCGTAACGGTGGAAGAGTCAAAACTGACCGTGGCTTTCTCGGGAGCCAGGTTAGCGGCAGCCGCAGAACCACCTGGTACTTCTGCCAGGGCTTTTTCGACACGAGTCACTCACGCCGCGCAGGTCGTCCCCTCGATGGGGAGGGGTAGGGTCTTGGTTTCTTCAGACACGTCCTTGCCGATCAATGAGGATGGAGGGAGTTGCCACGAAATCACGAACCAACCGAATAACCGGCTTCCTCTATGGCCGCGTGAATCCGGCCGAGCGTGGCTACTGACTCATCATACCGGACCCTCGCCGACCCCGGTACAACCTCCTCCGCCTCAACTCCCGGGATGCGTCCCAGAGACTCCCGGATCGCCATGACGCAGTGGTCGCAGCTCATGTTATGAATACGGATTTCAACTTCATCCATACTGAAGCCTCCCCACTGTGACTCAGGAGTTCCTGTTATGCTCAACAGCCGCAAGAAGAGGAGTGTTCCGCTCCGCGGAGGCGAGCGGCGTTTGGTAACATAGCGCTACAAGTAAGAGGACGCAAAGCGTTTTTGCGGATGTCTCCGGCGATCCCTATCTTGTCAGTCAATGACAGAAGAGAGCGTATTTCGGGACCGGCTGTCGAATCGTCTGGCGGGGAATCGCCATGCGGAACCTGACCGGCCAGGATTCCAGCGTGCGGGGGTGCTTGTCCCGGTGATCGACAGCCGCGGGACACAGGATTTGCTCTTCACGCGGAGAACCCACATCGTCGAGACGCACAAAGGACAGATCTCCTTCCCCGGAGGCGTGGTCGATGGTGCGGACGAGAACATAGTGGCCACGGCGCTAAGAGAGATGGAAGAGGAAACGGGGATCCACCCCGCGACGGTCAGGACCATGGGTCTTCTGGATGATCTGGCAACGCCGACCGGATTTCTCATCACACCCGTTGTCGGGTTGTTCAACGCTCTTCCCTCTATAACACCCAACCCAGATGAGGTTGCCGAGGTATTTACGGTTCCGCTGGAATTCTTCTTCGATACGCGGAACCGCAGAGTCGAGCGGCACAGGTTTGATGGAGTAGAGCGTGAAGGGTGGCGGTTTACATACCGTGGAAAGACTATCTGGGGAGCGACCGCGGTGATCATCCGATCGCTCCTCCTGCGGCTCGACCGTACCTAGACAGCAAGGGCAAACTCGCCGGAAATAGGCGAGGCCCCCACCTCATAACCCCTCGTTTCAGCGTAACCCCTCAGTTTGCCGGAGAGAACCCCACGCGCGCGGTGAAGCCGCGAGCGAACCGTCCCGATGGGAACCCCAAGCGCCTCGGCGACCTCTTCGTAGGGGAGGTTCTCCACGTCCCTCAGGATGACAACACTTTTGTATTTCTCGGGGAGAGAGGCAATCGCCACGGCAATCTCATCTTCAAAGATCTCCCGGACGTCGCAGACCTTCGTATCCATCTTCTCGTCCGCGTCCCCGGGAACCATCCGATAGGGTGAAAGATGTTCGTCGTACTCCACAGTAGCCGGTGAGCGTTTGACCTTGCGATATGTGTTGATATACGTGTTTCGCATGATCCGATACAACCACGCCTTGGCGTTTGTACCCTGCTCAAATCTGTTGAAGAAGCGGTAGGCTTTGAGGAATGTCTCCTGCAGAAGATCATTTGCATCATCCCGATTGCCTGTCAAATAGAGTGAGTAGTTGTATATGATATCCATGTGTGGGAGCATCTCCCTCTGGAACTCCTCCTGGGTACGGCTGCCGCCTGCTCTCATGAATCCTCCAGTTATTATCTGATTTTGTTTATATCCGTTTGCTACGATATAACCGTAATGGTCGTTTTTCTTCTATGTATGTATGCATTTCTTCGTAACATGTCAATGCCTGACCGCACTTTTTCTTGAAATCCTCAAAAAAGAGCTCAAAACCACAAAAAAACCGCCCGGTTCAAACCGGGCGGCTAAGACATCACAGAGTTGGCCTGGAAGACCAGCGGCTCCATTAGCCAGGGCAGCTGATCAGCTCCATCCCTTTCTTTGCGTCCTTGTTTCTGGGGTCGATCTTGAGAACTTTTCTATACTCCTCGCACGCTTTACCTTTCAACTCCCTGTTCTTCTCGTCCTCTCCCTCCTCCCGCATCAACACATATCCCTGGGCAAGCCAGAGGTGGGCTGCCGGATCCGCCGGGTTCATTCTCACCGCATTCTGAAAATGGTCCACTGCTGTCGACACCTTGGCGCGGTTCTGCTCCCGCGGTTCTTTTGGATTCAGCAGCTGTAGCATAGACTGTCCCCACATGAGCTGCAGGCCGGCGTTGTCGTACTGTAGATCATACGCTGATCTACACGAGGTGGCGCACTGGCCGTACAATTCCTTCTGGAAGTAGTATGAGGCAATCATGTAGTGTGCCTCTCCCGCTTCCTTGCGATACTTCTGCGTGTCTGACCCGATCTGCACGAGCACGGAGTCATACAGTGCCCTCGCCTCGTCAAGTGAATCAACGTAGGAATAGTAGCGGCCTAACCAGAGACGCCCCAACAGCCAGTCCGGCTTCAACTCCAGGGCCTTCACCAGCAAGATCTTCGCCCGCCCGTACTCTTTCACCTGCATGTACGAAGCCGCCCCGTTGAGATACGAGCTCAAGGATCGTGAGTCGCACTCGATTCGCCGCTCGAACATGGCCGCCGCCGAGTCGTACATCCCCTTCTTCATATAGATAGACCCCAGCGTGAAGTACGGATCACACGCTGCCGAATCGATCTCTACGGCCATGAGCAGAGAACGCAGTGCCTCATCCTCCCGACCGAGTCTGTATAGCGCCGTTCCATATCCCGCCTGATCCTCCGAAGCGAACGCATCGAGCCGCTGCAACGATGCGAAACCAACCAGCGCCTCTCCGTAGTTCCGGGTTTCCACCTGAGACTGGGCGTAGATGCGCCAGACATCTACGTTACTCGAATCCATCTCGAGCGTTCTCTCTGCGGCAGCAGCAGCGTCCGTGAAACTCTCTGCGCCGAAGTACGCCTTTGTCAACAACTCCTGCCCTTCCAGCACCTCAGGCTCAAGCATCACATACTTCTTCAGCGGAGGGACCGCCCGTGCATATCTCTTCGCACGCACAAGAATCTTCCCCTTTGAGAAGTATGCCCCTGCAAACGTAGAATCTACCGCGATAGCGCCATCGTATTCCCGAACAGCCTCCGTGTACTGCCTGTTCTGTTCATACACTCTTGCCAACTGAAATCGTGTTTCCAGATCGTTCGGCTTCAGCTCAATCGCCTTTGAATAGTTCTGGGCTGCAAGCACAACGACCTTCTGCTCCAGATACGCGTCACCCAGTCCGACATAGGTGCGAGGATCGGATGGATTGTAGTCTTTCGCCAGGACAAACTGCTGGATTGCCCGATCCACCGCCCCGGATTTCAATAGAGCAAACCCGTGCGCGGTGAGGATCTCCGGGTTCTTCTCATCCAGCTCCACAGCCCTTCCGTACCACTTCAACGCGTTCTGCACGTCATCTTTCTCCATGTACGCATCACCTAGCGACTTCAGGGCCGCAACGTTCTCATCCTCCAACTCAACCGAGATTCCCAGGTGCTTGACCGCATCCTCAACCCGCCCCTGCTTCAGGGCTATGGCACCCAGGAAGTAATGCGCCTCGTCAGCATCCTGGTTTGCCCTCACAGCATCCTCAAAGCTGCTCACCGCAAGCGCGGTATCCCCCGAAGTCAGTGCTGCTTTCCCTTTTGCAGCATGATCCTGACCGAACGCGGCCTGACCGAGAACCATAAGAAAAAGAAGACCAGCGAAGAATTTCATTGTCCTTCCACCTGTTCCGAACTGAGTTGAATCAACCGTACTGGCATCGTCACCGGCACCAGCCCGTTTCTGTTGATGACCTTCTGCCCCTCCGACCCCATCACGAACGCGATGAATCCCAGCCCCAGATCACGCGACACCTCCCTTGTATACATATACACCGGCGTGGAGATCGCATAGTAGCCCTTGAACACGTAGGCCGCCGCCGGACTGTAAAAGAGCCCGGGGGGTTGCGTAGAATCAGGACTGACTCCCGGTCTTCCAACCGCCATCACCGTCACTCCCTCTGCCACACCTTTGAGCCAGGCCAGTCCGATAATGCCGATCGCATCCGGCCGCTCATAGACATACTCGAAGATCTCGGAACTCGAGGTGATCGGCGTGGCACTCCTTGCAAACCGCTTTCCGTCCATCACGGTCCCGCGGAAGACCTCATTTGTGCTGGAATTCACGTCTCCTACCGCCAGGTCGATAACCGTCTCTCTTCGCCGATCAGGCCAGTAGTTCGTCACGCCTGAGAAGATGCTGTCCAGTTGACCCATCCGGACCTTCCTCATCAGGTTGTCCCTGTGCGCGATGACCGCGACAGCGGACTGCGCAACATGGTACTCCTCATACATTACATTTCCAGCTTCCAGTGCGCTCTTCTCTTCCGCGTTGAGTGCACGGGCTGTTACAATGACACGCACGCTGTCCGCAGCGAAGTTCGCAATCGCCTCCCGCGCCTCGACAACGCGCAGTGTGATCTCCGACTCAGTGTACTGCCTCTGGAATTCCTCAACTTCCAGACGCATGATCGGCGCGACAGCCTCGTCGCACTCGATCGTCAGCACACCCTTCGTCAGGACAGTAGAGCCGGGCTCCCTAGTGCAGCCCGTCAGCAGGAGGACGCCTCCTGCGACTATCCACACCGCCAGTCCGGTTTTCATTCGAGATTCGAGTGTATTCAATCACAATCCGGTACAGCCCGTACAGGGTAATGACAACTCCGATGACCACCCGGAATTCCTCCGGGAGAGTGCGCGGAACCAGCACGCCGGTTATCACCAGCACACCCAGCACCATTGCAGCTCCGGAGAGCACCAGAATCACGTAGTGCACTGCCTTCACGATGCCTCCCGATCCTCCCCTCCGTTCCCAACGTCGGGGGTTCGGCTATCGCCTGTCGGCAAGTTTGAACTTAAATGGAATCGAGACCCAGACCGATACGGGCCCGTTGTTCATATACGCCGGCGTAAAGACGAACTGCATCGCTGCACTAACGGCCGGCTCGTTGAAGATCTCAGCGTCGCTCTTGAGCACAACCGCCTGTCGCGGCTTTCCTTCTTTGTCAACCCAGATCTTCACCCAGACTCTGCCTTCCAGACCCGCCCGCATCGCGAGCTCCGGATACTTGGGCTCAACTGCCTTCACGACTTGCGGCGTCTTTTCCACTGGCACAAAATCCGGTGGCGGTCCCTCATCGATCTGGATGTCCTGTTCGATCTCGACCCCTTCCCCGAAACCGTCCTGATCAAACACCGGAGCCTGTTGCTGGCTCATCTCCTGCTGGGTCATGATCGTCTGCTCCGGACTCACTTCCGCATCCGGCACGGGAACCGGCGCACCGACCGAAGGTTTCGCCGTCGGTGCGGAGACCGAAATCGGCGGTGGCGTGTTCGACGCCGCAATGGACGGCGGAGGTCCCAGATCACTGTACTTCATGATCCGTACCATGACCATCGGCGGCTCCTCAGCCTGCAGCACTCCGACCAGGTAGTAGATCCCGATCACGGCAACATGGATCCCCGTTGCGATCGAAAACCCGGTCATCCAGTAGCGCCGATACAGACGTTTCAGGTCGATACCCCCATAGGGAGGGCGCTTCGCGGCAATCGCAGCAACTCCTTGCATTGTTCCACTCCCTCCTTTCAGGATGAGACCTTCTCGATGAGTCTTTTGTCTGCCTCCAGCAGCGAACCGATACTGAACCGCTTCACATCAGCGAGGCTGAATTCGTCAATGAGATCAACCATCATCTCGAATTTCCCCGCCCTGTCAATTTTCAAGAGCGTTACCAGCTTTGGATTTGCCTGGGCTCGCTCCCGCAGAAACGCACGCACCTCGGATCGCTCCAGTTTCTTCGGCGATTCGATTCCGAAATTCCAGAACAGGTCTCCCTTTTCGTTCATCCGGAGCGTCAGGAGGTTCGATTCCGCGATTTCCACCTTTACCTCAGGGTCCGGCGGAAGGTTGATTTCCATAGTCTGAGGCTTGCTCATTGTCGTCGTGAGCATGAAGAACGTCAGGAGCAAGAACGCAATATCCACCAGGGGCGTCATATCGATCCGAATACCAACGCGCTTTGCTTTTTTGCGTTTTTTGCCTTTACCTTTCCGTTCCCTTGTTTCGGTTACATCTCCACCAACAGACATTGTGGGTATCCTCCAAGGTCAATTTTACTGCACGGGACTCCTCGCCAGATCCGTAACAAGACTGAATCGGGTGATCTGTGTCCGCTGCAAGATATCCATGACATCCTCCGCCACTCCGTACTCCGAGTTTTTGTCACCCTTGATCACGGTACGCAGCTTTGGATTCATGGTGCGAGCCTGCACCAGAAGGTTCGCCAGCTCGTCCTTCTCGACCTGAACACTGGCTTTGAGTTCGTTCTCCTTGCCAAAGAGGCGGGCGCGCAGGATCTGTGAATCCAGACCCAGAAACAGCCGTCCGTCCTCGGCAATCGTCACCATCATCATGTCCGACTCCGGCAGCTTGAACTCCGAATGTGACGATGGAAGTACAATGGTCACCTCCTCCTGGGGCTTGAACTGCGTGGTGAGCATGAAGAACGTCAGAAGCAGGAACGCGATATCCACCAGTGGCGTCATATCGATCCGGATCCCAGTTCGGTGCGGTTTGAATTTCGGCATGGGATGATCCTCCGGACTCGTTTAGTCAGTTCGTGATGTCAGAATCTGCACGACGTTGTACACCGC
>JBATTW010000408.1:0-2904 GCA_049670805.1 Bacteroidota bacterium | reverse complement strand
CTATTTGGTGCCGCGGGAGCTGGTCGGAGTTCTGGATCTGCTGCGGGCCCATGGTGTCGCGGTGGATACGGTCCAGCGTATGACACAGACTCCGGGGGAGGTGTTTTACATCGACAGCCTCACAACGGAGGAGCTGCAGGATCAGCCGCACCTCCGCGTATGGGGTGACGGCTTTATCCGAAGAGTGGTTCTGCGTCCCGGGGACATCGTGGTCCCGGTGAATCAGACGCACTCTCTCCTCGTTGCAACGCTCCTCGAACCTGGATCGATGTGGGGTTTGTCGCGCTACGGGCAGTTTGAGCATCTGTTTCAGGGTGTACACTATCCCATCATGAGGCTTCCTGTGTCGCGATGAGGGATCGAGTCGCCATATTGTTTGTCCTCCTCCTCATCGGATGCGCCGGCTCTCAGGAGAAGACAGAGGATAGCTTCGGTCACACGACAGATATCACGTGAGTTGCTGTCGGACGAACAGCGTCTGGAGCTCGAAGAGATCTGGAGTCAGCTGGCCGCACGACGGGAGCATGTGGACCCGCGGCACCACCGACTTGTGCGCCGTCTGCGAGCCATTTCAGCACCCGTCCCCTGAGGTGTGGGGGCCGGGGGTCTCGATTCCCTTCCGCACCGGCCGGTTTTTCTCGTCTGTAAAGACCACTGTGGGCCGAAAACTGTCGGTCATGGATTCAGGAACGTCCGCAAAGGCAGCCACGATGAGTATGTCGCCGGGGGTGGCGAGGTGGGCGGCCGCGCCGTTGACGCAGATGCTCCCGGATCCTCTGATACCGGTGATGGCGTAGGTCTCGAACCGGGTTCCACGGGTCACGTTCCACACGCTGACAGCCTCGTACTCCTTGATGTCCGCCAGGTCGAGAAGCTCTGGAGGTATGGTGAGGCTTCCTTCGTAGTGGAGGTCTGCGTCAGTGACAACAACGCGGTGAATTTTTGCTCGAAGCATCTTGCGGTATGTTTCCAGTACCGTCTCCGGGTCTTGGTGGGACTAGGCTTCTCAGGGAATCTAGCAAGAAATTCCTATGCACACAAACACCCGGACGTCGAGATCGACGAATCGGTTGTGGCTGGCCGTGTGAGGAGGTTCTGGATGGATCAGTTTGCTGCTGCACGGAGGCTGAAGCGCGGGATGGCCACCCTGAAGGACTCTCCGTCCGTACGCATCATCAGGTATGTTCCGTCCATTGCTCCCTCGAAGGTCTCGAGGATGCAGTAGCTGTTGTACTCGTGGGCTTCCCCCGGGGGGATCAACGGCTGCTTGCCGACGACTCCCTCTCCTTCGACTTCCTTGATGTCGCCCAAGGCATCTCGAATAAACCAGTGCCGGCGAAGAAGCTGAACGTCATCGATCCCGTTGTTCTCGATCCTGACAAAGTATGCAAAGACAAAGCGTCGGGCAAGAACATCGGATTGACCGTCGAGATATACCGGCTGCACGATGACGGTAATATCCTCGGTGGTGGCTACGTACGGATTCATTGGCGTCGGACCTCCCCTGTCCGTGCGGAAGCGTAGAGTTATGGGTGGGTTCTTACAGATGGAAAGCTACTACGGTAATTTGTAGAAAAGATCATCTGAGGTCAAGAGCTGGAGTGACTTTTTTTTCACAAAGTGCCCCCAAGCACAGAGCGATGTATGGATATAGGTGATGGGTGACTGTCGTGCTAGAAACTGAAACCCGCACCGGCGTTGATAAAGAGGCCCTCAACCGACTGGGCCGCGATTACGGAGAGGAGAAAATCCCGGCTCAGGGGCGCGAACCAGAGACCGAGGCCGGCGTCGGTATGCCAGTTGCCTTCAGAGTCGCCTTTCCACCAGACCCGCCCAGCGTCGGCCAGCAGGATGAGTCCGATTTCGGTCGGAATGATGATGAAGTATCTGCCCAGTGACAGACGAAGATCCGCAGACCCGAACAGGGAAGCGTCGCCGGTGAATCTCTGTGAAAAGTATCCACGCAAAGACCGGCCGCCTCCGAGCGACGCGGCTTCATACACCGGGGGTTCCCCAAAGATCTTCTCTCCTCCCACACGCAGCGCCAGCTGGATGTCTGTGAAGAGCGTGCCTCCCAGATAAAGACGAAGGTCACCCGTGATTTTCTGAAAAGGGTCCTTCTCGGAGAATACGTAGAAGTGATTGAAGCCCGAGAGATAGAGGTAGGCGCCGGAGGACGGGAAGAGAGAATGCTCACGCGTGTCCACCCGGAATTGCAGTCCGATGCCGACGTTCGCCCGGTTGTCATCCAGCGTGTCCTGTCCCACCTCCTGGTATTTCCTCGTTTCTGTCCCGCGGACCGTGAAGTGCTTGAACCAGAGGCCAACCCCTATGTCGCTCCGTTTGAACAGACTGTGGTAGAGTGTGGGCTGCAGCCAGAACTCCTGCGAGGGGACCCTGTAGAAGTCGTTCTCCTCCGCTGCCGGGTTCCGTGTTGTATTGTTCCCAAACCCGTAGAAGTTTCTGACTTCCAACTGGGAGAAGTGTGTGTAGAGATCCAGTGAAAGCGTCCTGCTCAGCCGGGGCATTCCGAGCGTGTAGACAAACTTGACCCGGCCGGTGGCAATGGTGATGCCCCCGACGAGCTGCATCCGGTAGGTGTAGGGGAACTTCCTGAAGCCGAACTCGTAGAGGATCGGACCGGCCCCGAGCAGAAGACCGTCCTCAGGCGTCAGACCAAAGAGCGAGCCCAATCTCCAATCGTGACCGTAGTCCCTGGGCGGCTCAAAGAGACGCATGAATTCCTCCCTCCAGGTGGGAACCGTTGCGTCATCGTTGGTCTCCTCGTTCGTCTCCTGGGGAAACGCGCCCGATGTGCTGACGATCAGAAGGCAAACGAGAGAGACATGTGTCAGATGAATTCTCATCGAGGATCGTTCCCCCGGGCCGGGGGCGTCTCTAGTA
>JBATTW010000407.1:0-10269 GCA_049670805.1 Bacteroidota bacterium | reverse complement strand
CCCTTTCCTATCTTCTGAGGCGGGCCTTTCGGGGTGGGCAGGCGTATGTGTTTCTCCTATTCAGGAGAAATCGCCTGAAGGCTGTGTTCCGTGTGTTGCTCGGGGTGGCTCAACTCGCTATCCTGCCGTGTGTCAGTCTGCTGATGCTCCCATTCAATCGAACGAAGGGATTTCGTCTGTTGCTGAAGGCCGCTCAGGCCGCCGGCAAGCTCTCTGCGTTGTCCCCCCTTCGCGTCGAGGAGTACAAGAGGTGATAAACGTTTCGTCACGTCGAGAAGACCGTCAACCGTTTCCGCTGGACATCCCGTCCCGGGGGTGGGCCCATCGCGGATGTGTCATTATCGCGATCATTGTGTTACTTGGTTTCGACGGAATCCTGAAGCTTCTTCATGTGCGGGACGATGACAGTCAAGTCGCAAGGATGCTCAGCATCATATTCTTCACGGGTCTTTTCGCGCTATCCTATCTCTACTGGGCCAGGAGGATCTCACTTCTTCGGGAGCTTGTGTCAAATCAGAAGCTGCTCGTGACGATTGTTGCGTACTGCATTGTTTCTGTAGCCTGGAGTTCGATGCAGTCAACGTCGATTGTGCGCGTAATGCAGCTGGTGGGAATGACACTACTATCGGCAACCGTTGTTCAGATGCAGGTTGAGGATAGTGGATTTTCCATTTCCGCGTTGTTGCGGAGCGCTACTGTCGTTGTGTCTGTGGTCGCGTTGTTCTACGTCTTGCTGTTTCCGGAGCAGTCTATCTCCGTTGATTCAGAGGATCGTTTGCAGGGTCCTTATTCTCATCCCAACACACTGGCTCAAATGAGCGCATTCGCGGTCGCCGTATGGCTTCCCCGGCTCCGCTTCGCTCAATCTCCTTCCTCGAGAGTGCCGGCTCTTCTCATCCTCGGAATTCAGGTCTACCTGATATCCGTCAGTGGCAGCGCCACCGGGCTTACGAGTCTCTTCTTCCTTGTTCTCCTCGCGATAATTCTGCAGCTGCCCTCCGGGATCAGTAGTGGAGTCCGCAAGCTGCTCATCGCGAGTATCTGCGTCGTGCTTCCGCTCTGGTATCTCCTGACCGCGAACTCGCCCCGGGAAGACATCGTAGATCCGATCACAGAGGAACTCGGACGCGACGCAAGCCTTACCGGACGACTTCCACTCTGGTATCGATTGATCGCAGGTTTCCAGGAAGAAGGTCGCCTCCTGTTTGGCTTCGGCTATGGAGGGTTCTGGGCTGCCGAAGAGGGGCCTGCTGTTGACATGCTCTACGGTACCTGGACGCCACAGCAAGCACACAACGGCTACCTTGATGTATTGCTTCAGATTGGGGCCGTAGGGTTGATGTTGTTTCTGCTCTTTTTGTTCAAAGTCCTCAGGGACGCCTTCCGCTATGCCAGCAGGAACCCAGGAGAAGGGCTTCTGTATCTCTACGTCGTTTCGATTGTCCTCCTCCAGAACTTCTCGGAGACGACGTTTATTCGGACCGTCAGTCTCGCCTGGCTGGCGTTTGTTGCTGCAGCATTCGTGGTGAGCAGAAATCAAGAGAGAGGGGGGGAGTTGACGAGCAGATCCTTTGCAGGACGAACCCGCGAATCGCACTGAGAACAGGATGAAGGTATTCTTTGTCACGAACTTTTGCGCCCATTATCGGGTGAAGACGTTTGAAACCCTGGCACGGGTTGTGGACGTGGAGTTTCTCTTCTTCTCCGAAGGCGGTGAGCGTTACTGGGACGTTCGGCATGGCACAAAGCTGGGCGATTTCTCGGGTGGCTACCTTAAAGGCCTACGCATCTTTGGTGTGCGCGTGACTCCATCACTCGTGGGCAAGCTCCTTTTCCGGGAGCATGATATTGTCATAAAGTGCATCACAGGAAGATTTGCTCTTCCTGTCTCCTATATCGCTGCGCGTCTGCGCGGGAAACCCTTCATCTTGTGGACGAACCTGTGGTATCACCCCCTGACCCTGTTTCACCGGTTGAGCAGGCCGATTACCACCTGGATTTACAGACACGCCGATGCCGTCGTTGCATTTGGCAGCCACGTGGAGGCGTACCTGGTCGAGGGGGGGGTCAGCCCCGAGCGAATATTCATCTCCACGCAGGCTGTGGACAGCGAATTGTTCGGACGTCGTGTTACGGAAAACGAGAAACAGGAGCTGAGGGCGAAGCTCGCCGCTCCGGAGGAGAAGATTGTACTCTATGTCGGCCGATTTGACCCGATCAAAGGTTTGGACGATCTGGTTCGTGCATTCACCCATGTTTCGCGGAAGATACCTGCGAAGCTGGTTCTGGTGGGAGAGGGTGAAACAAAGGAAGGCATCCAGAATCTGGTGTCGGAGCTGGGGCTGCATGAGGATGTGGTATTCGAGAGTTATATCTCGAACTCCGCGCTTCCGGAGTACTACGCGGTTGCTGACGTCCTCGTTCTCCCGTCAATCACTCTCCGGGGCGTCAAGGAGGTCTGGGGTCTGGTGATCAACGAAGCCATGAATCAGGGTTGTCCCGTAGTTGCGACAGACGCGGTTGGAGCGGTGGTGGGTGGCCTTGTCCAGCACGGAAAAACAGGGATCGTCGTGCAGGAGCAGAATTCTGAGGTGCTGGCCTCGGCGCTTGAAACATTGCTGGCGGATAAGGATGCACAGAAGAGGATGCGGCTTGCTGCCACTGAGGAGATAGCGCGGTGGACCTATGAGCGTCAGGTGAAGGGATTTGTGGAGGCAATAGAGCACGTACGCAACAAGAGCGGCGCAAACTGATGTCTCTAGAATCCAACCGGGCATTTTACGAGAAGCAGTGGCGTGGAAGTTGGAAAGCGCGGTTCATGTATGACCCGAACAGCAAGCGGGATATCGCCAGGTATGTTCTCCGGAAAGCCGGCTTTCAGGATGGCCGACGCAGCGTGGTGGATATCGGTTTCGGGTTCGGTCTGATTCTCTTTGATATGGAGAGGTCTGACAAGATAAGCGGAGTGGAAGTCGCGAAGTCGGCAATTATGTTCGCCGAGAAGGAGGCTCCGCGACGTGGATTTGAACGTGCTAGATTCTATCAGTACGCTGGTGAGGGACCGCTGCCGTTGCCGGACGAGGGATACGATCTGGTGATATGTTCGCATGTGCTCGAACACGTGCCCGATGACCGTTTGCTGTTGAATGAGATTCGCAGGCTTCTGCGGCCGGACGGCCTGGCGCTCCTGATTATCCCCATCAATGAAGGGGACTTTCGCGACCCCCGGCACGAGAGAGCTTACACGCCCGAAGGGTTTCTCTCAGTTGCACGAGAAGCGGAGTTGTCCCCCCTCGTGACGTATGAGGGGGATCGCTTCTGGAATCTCTTCGGATGGTTTTTCGAACGCGACTTTCACAACCGGATTCCGGTACTGGGCTTCCTCGGCTCGTCCGCAGTGAATGTGTTTGCCTCGAGCATCCCCTTCGGGGTTGTCAAATGGATAGAAGAAAATCTGCTCCGCGGGCTCCGACCACGACAATTCGCCGCCTGCGTGAAAAAACAGCACTGAATTCTGGGAGCGAAAAAAGGTTTGAAGATCGTCGTTGTTCACAATGAGTACCGGACTCCTGGTGGCGAGGACGTGGTGGTGGCACAAGAAGTGGCGCTCCTTCAGAAACACGGCCACGAAGTTCTTGAATACCGCCGATCAAACCGGGAACTGGACGAGCTCCGCTTCAGGGACAAACTCTCGCTTCCCAAGAGGGTGATCTGGGCGGGGAGTGAGATCGGGCCGCTGGAGCAGCTCCTCCGGCAAACAAGGCCGGACCTGGTGCACGTCCACAATACGTTCATGATGATCTCCCCTCGTGTTCATCATCTCTGCAAGGCGTTCGGGCTTCCTGTTGTGCAAACGCTGCACAATTACCGGCTTCTCTGTCCCAGGGCCGATTTCTTTCGTTTCGACCGTGTATGTGAAGAGTGTCTCGGCAAGTCGCTGCCGTGGCCGGCGATCGCATACGGCTGCTATCGTCGATCGCGAGCGCAGAGCGGCGTCGTGGCGGCATTGCTCGCGACACATAGGTGGCTCGGGACCTGGGCGAGGAATGTGGATCTGTTCATCGCTCCGACAGAGTTCGCCCGCCAGAAATTCATCCAGGGAGGTCTCCCTGAAGAGAAGCTCGTCGTGAAACCAAACTTTCTCATGCCTGACCCCGGAGAATCACCGGGAGATGGAAAGTACGCGATCTTTGTTGGGCGATTCAGTCCGGAAAAAGGTGTCGATACACTGCTGGACGCATGGGGTATGACTCCCGGAATTGAGTTGAAGATGGTTGGGGGGAATGGCCTTGCTGCAATTGCGGGTCGGGCCAGAAGGAATCAGGGGGCTCTGAGCGGCGTGGAACGGGTCGGATGGCGCAGCCGGGCGGAGGTACTGGAGCTCATCAAAGGAGCGCTCTTTCTCGTCTTCCCCTCGGAATGGTTCGAAACCTTCGGCCTTGTGATCATCGAGGCCTTCGCCTCAGGCATTCCGGTTGTGGCCTCGAGGCTGGGTTGCATGATGGAGATCGTGAAAGAGGGGGAGACCGGATTGTTGTTTTCTCCCGGCGACGCTATCGATCTTGCGGCCAAGGTACGCTGGGCGATGGATCACCCCGGGAAACTACGCTCGATGGGCAAGAACGCCCGGCAGGAATTCGAGCGGAAGTATACAGAGGGGCAGAACTATGACGAATTGATGGCAATCTACGATCGGGCGATGGAAGAAAACAGCAGGGCACGTTATGCCTGAATTTCTCGCCGACATTCCCATCCATCCGTTCACGTATCAGGAGGCCGTTGGCTCTGTAAGCTTGATGATCCGGAACCGCCAGCGACCGGCTGCCTTCATCGTGCAGGCAAATGCCTACACGGTCGTCAGTGCCCATGAGAACCAGACCTACATGGAAGTGCTCCGGGCCGCTGATCTCTCGCTCCCCGACGGAATGCCACTGGTCTGGATGCTCAGGCTAAAAGGGCACCCGATCAAGACGCGTGTTTATGGTCCGGACATGATGCTGAGGCTCTGTGATGAAGCCTCAAGGTATGGATGGCGCTGCTTCCTTTACGGTGGTGAATCAAGCACACTCGAACTCCTTCGCAACAATCTCCTCCAGCGCTTTCCATCCCTTCAGATCGTCGGGACACACTCGCCCCCGTTTCGCCCTCTCAGCCCGGAGGAGGATGCGACGGTTTGTGAGATGATCAACGCGGCCCGGCCCGACATCCTTTGGGTGGGCCTCGGAGGTCCGAGACAAGATCGCTGGATGTACGATCACCGTGACAGATTGAATGTGTCCGTTATGCACGGCGTTGGTGCTGCATTTGATTTTCTTTCAGGTCGGGTACCCCAGGCCCCTCGGTGGATGATGAATTCGGGACTCGAATGGCTGTTCCGACTCGCCGTGGAGCCGCGAAGGCTCTGGAGGAGATACACGATTACCAACCTGAAATTCCTATACTACCTCTTCGCCCGGGAAGTCCTGGGGAGGTCAAAGGCAGACCAGAAACCCGGGGCTTGATGATGCGACGCTTACGTCATCTCTCCCGGAGTGTTGCCTCGTTTGCCGAGAAGAAACATCTTGCTATTCTCTCCTCTGTTGTCGGCCTCGTCGTAGTCTGCGGAATCCTCTACTCCTTTCTGCTGGGGAACAATCTCCGGTACCCGGATGAGCACGGATACTATCAGGTCGCCATCAATCTGGCCACGCAACAGATCTACAGCAGCGATGGCCAGCATCCGACGGCATTCCAACCTCCCGGCTACCCACTGCTCCTGTGGCTTGGAGTTCAGCTGGGTGCGGGTATTGTCGATCTTCGCGCGGTGAACTTCGTAGTCCTCGCTCTCTCGGTAATCCTTCTGTATCTCTTTCTGAAACGGGAATACGGGGTGGTTGCCGGTGTCGCCGGTCCGATTCTCCTTTTTTTCTATCCGGTTCTCTTTTATGCCGCAGGAACTCTTTACCCGCAAACGCTGGGTGCGTTTCTATTTCTGGTTTTGCTCTTCGGTCTTACGGACAGGAGATTCCATACGGCCGGGCATGGGGCTCTTCTGGGTCTGGCTTCTGGGTGTCTCATACTCACGATTCCGAGTTTTGCTGTCCAGCTTGTGATACTCGCACTCTGGGTCTGGTTCAGGAGGCGGGCCGCTAGGTTCATTCTGGTTCTTTTCTCCACCGTTTGTATTGTCCTCGGAATCTGGACGGTCAGGAACTACATCGTCTTTGATTCGGTCTTTTTCGTTTCTACAAATGCAGGTATCAACCTTCTCCGGGGGAATTCGGAGCATACAGAACCAAACTCGGGGGTAAACGTCGATATCTCGGAATACGATATCGGCGCCGTCGAGCTCAATGAGGTGAATAGGGACATTTATTACCGATCCAGGGCTCTGGATTACGTCCGGGAGAACAAGACACGGTCGGTATTGCTTTATTTTCGGAAAGTCTTGAATTACTTCAATTTCTCAAACGAATTGTGGGTTACCTCGGAGGGTTCCTTTGAAAAGGACGCAGCAATGCTGGTCACATATGGCACCCTCCTGGTCTTTGTGCTGCTCCGCTTTCTTCTCTTCAGGCGGTATCAGGTTACCGATCTGGAGAAGCTGCTCTTCTTCCTCTATGTTTCCAATGCATTCGTACAGGCCATCTTCTTCACGCGGATACGTTTGCGCCTCCCTTTTGACTTCCTCCTGATCTCCCTCGCAGCGGCTTTCGTTGCCAGGCTGCTCAAACCCTCGGATCCATCCCTCGGAAAAGCCCGGGTGGCTGAGTAAGACGGGTGTGGCACGGGGGTCTCTCTGGCACAGTAATTGTAACCAGTGTCTGTAATTAGAAGGAGTGTAACCCTTCAGTTTACATAGTGGGTGAGGGAGGAGTACCTAACTTGCAATTTCACAGACGATTGTGTTTATTGACAGAACCTCCCGGTAACATCGTCCGCTTGACCCCCCGGGCGGACAGGACGATCATCACCAAATGAGCAATTTCAAGGCAAGTCTCCGACGTAACTGGCGAACTGCAGTTGTCGCGTTGGCGATTGCCGTCGACTCAGCTATTGTTCTTCTGACGTACCTCCTGGCTACGCTTGCCGAAAAAACTCAGGTCCGCGGCACAGCGGAACCGGGGGAGTTCCTCCTGCTCGTCCTCTTTACGACCGCGGCGTTCCTGATATTCTCCGCGGGAACGGGCGTCTACCGAACAATCTCGCACTCGTCTTTTCAGCGTCAACTTTACAGTGCCGGAAAAGCCTATCTCTATGCCTTTGCCTCAACAGTAACGGTGGCGTTTCTGTTTGAAAGTCTCCTCCCGTCCCGGCTGGTGCTGCTCCTCTTCTTCCTCTTCCTTCCTCTGGTCTATTCTGGCGCCTGGGCCGTTGTGCGCGCCAGGCTGGAGAACCTCCGACGGAGGGGTTATGGCAGCTGGAACACCCTGGCCATAGGCTCGCCCCCTCACCTGGGCCAGTTGCTGAGCCGGCTGAACGCTTTTCCCCATCTCGGGTACCAGGTCAACGGCGTGATAGATGTGCCGGAGGACGGGCACGATGATGGGTTGTTGCGTGTCGACCGGCCCACCGTGGAACGGGCTCTGCACCGGAAGAGTGTGGACCTGATTGCCTTCTCGACGGCAGACCTTGACGGCTCTTTTGATCAGCTCAAGGACCTCTGCCGGGAGGAGAAGATAGCCATGCGTGTGATCTCCCCGGAGTCGGACCACCTCTTCTCGAGGGCCGGTCTCCATGACCATTCGGGCATATCGTTGTACTCGCCCGAGGAACGACGGATTGACAGGGTCAAACAGTTAGCCAAAAGAGCTTTTGATGTTGTTGCGTCGATCTTTCTGCTGATGCTCAGTTCGCCGCTTCTCCTGATGGTGGCCATAGCCACGAAGCTGGAGTCCAGGGGACCGGTGATCTTCAGACAGAAGCGCTCCCTCTCGGATCACGATGCCCGGTTTTCGTTCTACAAGTTCCGGAGCATGGTCAACGAGGCCGACGAGCAGAGGGAGGCGCTCTCCGATCGGAATGAAACGAGCGGCGCCCTCTTCAAGATCAAGGATGATCCCCGGCTCACACGGACCGGACGGTTCATCCGCCGGCACAGCTTTGACGAGCTTCCGCAACTGGTAAACGTACTCAAGGGAGATATGAGCCTTGTGGGTCCAAGACCGCTTCCCACAAGCGATTTCACCCGTGTTGCGAAAGAGGATCATATGAGTAGCTACTACCGTCAGCGGGGGCGCGCGAAGCCGGGCATGAACGGTCTCTGGCAGATCTCCGGACGGAGCGAGCTCGGGTTCCAGGAGATGGTCCTGCTGGATCTCTACTACGTGGAGCACCAGACACTCCTCTTTGACCTGGAAATCCTTGCACGAACCATCCCCGTTGTTTTGCTCGGAAAAGGAGCATACTAGCCGCATCACACCCGCCCTTCTGCCCCACCCCCCGCTTTGAATATCTTCCCATATTTCCCTATAATGGTATAATCTGTGATACCCAACCGATCTGGAGGCAGTAGTGAAGGTCAGTGTCATCGGGACAGGCTACGTAGGGCTCGTGGTCGGCACCTGTTTTGCCGAGAGCGGCAACGACGTAATTTGCGTCGATAACGATCACCGGAAGCTGAAGTTGCTCAAGAAGGGGGAGAGTCCCATCTTCGAACCGGGGCTGAGCGACCTACTCAAGAAGAATATTCACGAAAAACGACTCTCTTTCACGGACGACTTGAAAGATGCCGTTCAGAGAACGGAGATCATTTTTCTGGCTCTCCCCACCCCCCAATCTGAAGACGGGTCCGCCGATCTGCAGCATGTGCTAAAAGTGGCCCAGATGATCGGGAAGTACATTGATGGCTACAAGATCATCGTCAACAAGAGCACGGTTCCCGTGGGGACCGCCGACAGTGTCCGTGACGTTATTGCCGCCGAAACCGACCATGAATTCGATGTCGTCTCCAATCCGGAGTTCCTCAAGGAGGGGGCAGCGGTAAATGACTTCATGAAGCCGGACCGTGTGGTTATCGGGAGCAGCAGCCAGAAGGCACTGGCAATTATGCAGGACCTCTACGCTCCGTTTGTTCGGACGGGCAACCCCCTTATCCTGATGGACGAGCGCAGCTCCGAACTCACCAAGTATGCGGCCAACTCGTTCCTGGCCACAAAGGTCTCCTTTATGAACGAGGTGGCAAACCTGTGTGAACGTGTCGGGGCGGACATCGATCTGGTCCGGAAGGGAATGGGGAGTGATCCCCGGATCGGGACGCAGTTCCTCTTTGCCGGGGCCGGATATGGCGGCTCCTGTTTTCCCAAGGATGTAGCGGCTCTTCTGAACACCTCCCGCGCGCACGACTATCCGCTTCAGATCCTGGACGCCGTGGAGGATGTGAACCGGCGGCAAAAGGTCGTTGTCGTGGAGAAGGCGCGTCAGCACTACGGCGGGAAACTTCAGGGACGCGTCCTGACCATCTGGGGTCTTGCGTTCAAGCCAAACACAGACGACACGCGCGAAGCACCGGCTCTAACGGTTATTGATGCCCTCCTGAAGGAGGGAGTACGGCTCCGATTACATGACCCGGTGGCGAACGACGAGATGAAAAAGCAGTTGGATGCCGAGCTGACCGGCAAACCCGGCGCTGCCGTCAAGTACTTCGAGAACAACTATGACGCCCTCAAGGGATCCGAAGGACTGATTGTCGTGACCGAATGGAACGAATTTCGGAGACCCGATTTCGATCGGATGAAAGAACTGATGAAGGAGCCGGTGATCTTCGACGGTCGCAACATCTACAACCCACGGATCATGAGGGAGAAAGGGTTCGCCTACTACGGGATCGGACGAAACGGCGGACGAGTACCACGATGACGGGAAGTTCCACGTGACTGCTCCGGAAAAGAAGCACGCGGTTGTAACGGGTGGTGCAGGTTTTCTGGGTTCCCATCTCTGCGAACGCCTCCTGGCTGAAGGATGCCGCGTCACGGCCATCGACAACCTGATTACCGGTGACATCAAGAATATCAGTCACCTGAAGGATAGTGAGGGATTTCGATTCGTCCAGCATGATGTCACAGAGTATATCTCCATCGAGGAGCCGGTCGAGTACATTCTTCACTTTGCGTCCCCCGCAAGCCCCATAGACTATCTGAAGCTCCCCATTCAAACGCTCAAGGTCGGCTCTTTGGGCACGCACAAGGCCCTGGGCCTGGCAAAGGCCAAGGGTGCTACGTTCCTGCTGGCCTCCACGTCTGAGGTCTACGGAGATCCGCTGGTGCATCCGCAGCCCGAGGAGTATTGGGG
>JBATTW010000406.1:0-13436 GCA_049670805.1 Bacteroidota bacterium | reverse complement strand
TGGTTTATCATGTGTAGCATAGCTGGGAGACTTTGAAGCAGCCTCGTCAGGGGCTGTGGAGTCATCAGTGAAATACCAGTCTTGCTAAGGCGAACGTCTAACCTTGGCCCGTGAATCCGGGTGGGGGACAATGTCAGAGGGTCAGTTTGACTGGGGCGGTTTCCTCCTAAACAGTAACGGAGGAGTTCGAAGGTACCCTCAGCATGGTCAGCAATCATGCGTAGAGCGCAATGGTAGATAGGGTGCTTAACTGCGAGACCTACAAGTCGAGCAGATGCGAAAGCAGGACTTAGTGATCCGATGGTTGCAAGTGGAAGTGCCATCGCTCAAAGGATAAAAGCTACTCCGGGGATAACAGGCTGATCTCGCCCAAGAGTTCATATCGACGGCGAGGTTTGGCACCTCGATGTCGGCTCATCACATCCTGGGGCTGAAGAAGGTCCCAAGGGTTTGGCTGTTCGCCAATTAAAGTGGTACGTGAGCTGGGTTCAGAACGTCGTGAGACAGTTCGGTCCCTATCCTATGCGGGCGCAGGATACTTGAGAAGTGTCGTTCCTAGTACGAGAGGACCGGAATGAACGGACCTACGGTGTACCTGTTGTCACGCCAGTGGCAAACGCAGGGTAGCCATGTCCGGATGGGATAAGCGCTGAAAGCATCTAAGCGCGAAACCCGCTTCAAGATGAGGTATCCCTTCCGCTTCGGCGGAACTCAAGACCCCTGGAAGATGACCAGGTTGATAGGCCATAGATGGAAGTGCAGTAATGCATGAAGTCGAGTGGTACTAATAGGTCGTGCGGCTTAACCATTAATTTTTGTTGATCCCGAACCGCGGGTGCTTCAATATGGATATGGCGCACGATGT
This sequence comes from Bacteroidota bacterium, assembly GCA_049670805.1. Classification (GTDB taxonomy): domain Bacteria; phylum Bacteroidota; class Ignavibacteria; order UBA10030; family UBA6906; genus JBATTW01. The sequence goes on along the minus strand of JBATTW010000406.1, from coordinate 12,571 downwards.
CAGCGCACTCTTCCCCTCTCCGTGCGACGGAGAGTGTCAGATTGAGAAATTCTGGCGACCATGGCGGAGGTGTTACACCCGATCCCATTCCGAACTCGGCAGTTAAGCCCTCCAGCGCCGATGGTACTGCTCGGGAGACCGTGCGGGAGAGTAGGACGTTGCCAGATTTAATATTGAAAGACCCCGTCTCAGCAGATGCTGGGACGGGGTCTTTTTGGTTATGCACAAGTTCCTCCTTTTCAGCCCCGGCAGCATTCCTCAGCGGTTGAGGACCATCGGACGCACAAGGCTTCGGCTGGGGGTCGTGAGACGGTAGAAGTAGATGCCGCTAGGCAGGTGACCGTGCCGTCCGGTTGCTGAAAATGTCACGGTGTGCTCGCCGGGATGAACCTCCCCCTCCAGCAGCGTCAAAACCTCTCGCCCCAGTAGATCGAACACACTGAGTCGCACCTGCTGCCGCCGGGACAACCAGAATCGGATCCGCGTCGTGGGGTTGAAGGGATTTGGATAGTTCTGCTCCAGCACGATCGATTCGGGTAGTGTGCTATCGGTGTCTTCCCCTCCGACGTCCGTCACCGTCCCGGTCAACCGTATGGCGGTGGCCAGCGTTGTCTGCGTCACACGCTTGACGAGCTCCATGTTCAAGGTCCCAAAGGTATCGGCGGAGGTGTGATAGAAAGGATTGGCAGTGTAGTATGTGGAGTTGTTCCAGGGCGGTGCATTCTCGATGAGGAGGATGGCCGGGTATTCCTGTTCCCAGAACGATGCATGATCACTGTACGTTGCGCGAGGGAACGGCGAACTATTTGTCAGGAGGTCAATTCCCTGCTCGTCGCGCGCAGCCACAAAGTTCACTCCCAGCCACTGTGAGGGAGAGTCTGAGACAATGGCCACATAATCGTGGGCAGGATTATACCCGATCATGTCGATTGAGATCATCCCCACGATATTCTCACCCCGAGAGCTGGCTTCCTGAGCGTAGTGTCGGCTCCCGCCATGTCCGCCGCTGTGCGCCGGGCCCGACTCCTCCGATCCGAAAGCAACAAACTTCAACGTGTAAGCGTTTGTGAATCCCGAAGCCGGGTCGCTCAGGATGCGTGCGATCTCGATCAACGTGGCGATGCCGGTGGCGTTGTCATCGGCCCCCGGAGCCGGAATGGTAGCCCACTGCTGGTTCCAGGTGGAAGATCCTATCCTGCTGGCAGAGCAATCAAAGTGCGCGCCGAGCAGAAGTACCCGCGAAGGATCCTGCTTGCCGAGAAGCGTTCCCACTATGTTGAACTGCCGTGCTGAGTCGCCCGGGGGATCGTTTAGATGAATATAGAACGTGTCATACTCGACGGAGGAGAGGAAAACCAGAGCGCTGAGGGCGTCGAAGATCTCGATACGTGCGCTGTCGTTCCCGGGTGTAAGCGTGACACGGCTACCGTACCCGCCTGCGGCTTCGAGCTTCTGTACCGTTTCGGTTAGGTTCTCCAGTGAAACTGCCTCGACCAGGTCACGTGTCGAGGATGCACCGGCTATCTGTGCGAAGAGTGTGCACGGGAGCGTGAGCGCGACAGCCCCCGCCAGAGCAGAGAGGATGATTTGCAGGTGGATTCGTTTCATGTTGTAATCTAGGGAGAAACGGGGTCCCATACCAACAGACCCCGGGGCAGTATGGCTCCGGCTGGGGAGAGTGTGTCGGGGCGCCTTTCTAGCGACGTGGTGGGAATTCGTACAGTATCTCCTCGATCGCGTACTGGATATCTTCCTGAACTGCCTGAGGATCGGACTGCGAACGGACCACGCCAGTTGCCATTCCTCGCCAGGAGAGCTCTTTCTCGGCTCTATCAACGATGTCAACCACGAGAGTTCCCTCGGTGTAGTGGCTCACGCTCGTGTACCCACCTGATGGGCCCCACCATCCCCCGTACCAGCCGCCTTGATGATAGACCTGCATTTTTTCTGTCATCCCGGCATAAACAATCACAATGAAGTCCGGCTGCCCCTTCTCGAGTTTCTCAAAGCCCTTACTCTGCAACGAATTGTCGACCGCGAATTGCACTCTCTTGTTCAGTAGAGTGTTGCGTGTAAGGGTGTTCCTCGGGTTTCTCTCTTTACCCTTCGCCCAGCGGTAGGTCTTATAGGAGCTGAAATCCCGTGCCGGGTCGTAGTCCGTGGTGATGTCTATTGATGAACAGCTGGCAAGCAGGACGCAGAGCAGGCCTACTGCGGAGAGCTTTCTGAAGTTCATGGGGTTTCTCTTTCTGAATAAGAAAGGTCCGCCGGCGGGCGGACCTTTGCGAAATGGACACTTGACGGACACGTGTTCAGGAGACGTCGGCCGGCTTCTCCTTCTCTCTGACATCGCCGTCTTCGCCGACGCCACCCTCTTTCGGGGACGGGAGGATCGCGGTGAACCTCAGGCTTACGGTCTTTTTGTTCACCTTCACCTTGATGAGGCTTCCCTCAGGGTACTTTCCCTTGAGAATCTCCTCCGCGACCGGATCTTCCAGATACCGTTGCAGGGCGCGCCGCAGGGGTCGCGCACCGAATGCGGGATCATATCCCTTGTCCGCGAGGAATTCCCTTGCGGGTTTGGTCAGCTCGATGGAAATCCCCATCCCGCCTATACGACTGACGAGCTCCTTCATCTGGATCTCGATGATATCAAGGATGTGGGTCTTTTCGAGCTGGTGGAACACTATGGTCTCATCCAGACGGTTCATGAATTCGGGGTTGAACACACGCTTCAGCGCATCCTCGATGATGGACTTCATCCGGTCGTAGTCGTCTTTGGTCGAAGGGTTGCCAAAGCCGAACCCGCCGGCCTTCTTGAGGTCACGCGTGCCGACGTTCGATGTCATGATGAGAATGGTATTCTTGAAATCGACTCTCCGGCCAAGGCTATCGGTCAGAATCCCGTCGTCCAGCACCTGAAGGAGGATGTTGAAGACATCCGGATGTGCCTTTTCGATCTCGTCCAGGAGGACAACAGAGTACGGTTTTCTGCGAACCTTCTCCGTGAGCTGCCCGCCTTCCTCATAACCGACGTAGCCGGGAGGGGCCCCTACAAGGCGGGAGACGCTGAACTTCTCCATGTACTCGCTCATGTCGATGCGAATGAGCGCGTCCTCGGTGTCGAACAGATAGCGTGCCAGCGCCTTGGCCAGCTCAGTTTTCCCGACGCCTGTGGGGCCGAGAAAGAGGAACGAGCCGATAGGTCGCCGGGGGTCCTTTAGACCGGCGCGTGTCCTGCGGATGGCGCGGGTGAGCTTCTCGATTGGCTCATTCTGTCCCACTACCTGTTCTCTGAGGGCAACGTCCATCGTGAGGAGCTTGTCGGACTCCGACTGGGCTACCTTATTCACCGGGATGCCGGTCATCATGGCGACGACGTCGGCCATAGTGTCTTCATCGACCGTGTGCACGGTGTGCTGCGCCTTCAGCTCCCATTCGCGCTTGGCAATCTCGAGGTCGCTCAGCAACTTTTTCTCGAGGTCCCTCAGACGTGCCGCCTCCTCAAAGTTCTGGCTCTTGACGACCTGGTTTTTGGATTGTTTTATGTCCTCGACCTTTCCTTCGAGGTCGAGAATCTCCTTTGGCACGTGGATATTCGCCAGGTGGACACGCGAACCCGCCTCGTCGAGGACGTCGATGGCCTTGTCGGGAAGGTATCGGTCGGTGATGTATCGATCGCTCAGCCGAACGGCGGAATTGACGGCATCGTCGGTGTAGCGCACGCCGTGATGTTCTTCGTACTTGTGCCCGATGTTCTCCAGAATCTTGATGGTTTCCTCGACAGTGGTCGGGTCAACCATGATCTTCTGAAATCGTCTGTCGAGTGCTCCGTCCTTCTCGATGTACTGGCGATACTCGTTGAGCGTGGTTGCACCGATGCATTGGAGCTCGCCGCGGGAGAGGGCGGGTTTGAACATATTGGAGGCATCCAGCGATCCCGAGGCGCCCCCGGCGCCAACAATCGTGTGGAGCTCGTCTATGAAGAGAATCACGTCCTTGGCCTTTTCCAGCTCGTTCATGACGGCCTTCATCCGCTCTTCGAACTGGCCCCGGTATTTCGTTCCAGCGACCAGTGCGGCGAGATCGAGCGTCACCACCCTTTTGCCGTGGAGGACGCGGGACACCTTCTTCTGAACGATCCGCATGGCCAGACCCTCGGCAATGGCGGTCTTCCCCACGCCCGGCTCGCCGATGAGAACGGGGTTGTTCTTCTTCCGCCTGCTCAGCACCTGGGCGACCCGCTCGATTTCCTTCTCTCTCCCCACGATAGGATCAAGCTTGTCCTCTGTGGCCAGCTTGGTCAGATCGTGCCCGAAGTTGTCCAGAACCGGGGTTTTTGACGTTTCAGGGCGCTTTTCAGCCGCCGTCGACGCCGTCTGTGCGGGTGAGGATGGCTTGCCGCTGATGATGTTATCGAGCTCCCCTCGAACGACGTCGTAATGAATGTTGAACTGATGAAGTATCTGCGCGGCAATATTGTCGTCGTCCCGGAGGAGCGAAAGGAGGAGATGCTCGGTCCCGATGACGTCGGATTTGTAGAGTTTGGCCTCGAGATAGGTGATCTTGAGAACCTTCTCTGCCTGCTTTGTGAGGGGGATATTTCCGATGGTCAGCGTCCCCCCGGATGTCCTCACAGTATCTTCAATTGCCTTTTTCAGTTTGTAGAGGTCGACTCCCAGATTGCGGAGGATCTTGACGGCAATACCCTCACCCTCCCGGATGACCCCGAGGAGGAGATGCTCCGTGCCAATGTAATCATGCCCGAGCCGCAGAGCTTCTTCCCGGCTCAACCGAATGACATCCTGCACTCTATTTGAGAAATTGCCTTCCATCCTGGGTTTCCTGTGTTGGTGTAGGTGCTGCGCCCCTCTGTCCTATCTATTCAACGTCTCGGCTCGGTTTGTTGGTTCCTGATGCAAAAACTACACCGATTATGAAGTCAATATAGCCAAAAGCCCCAGGTATGTCAACATCGCTCGAATTCTTCGAATTCTGGACAGAAAGCTGGACTTTCCGAGCAAAAACGTCATGTGCGGATGGTCAGGAGCGTGCCGCACGACCCGTTCTTCCCTTTTCTGCATCTCACACAGAAACGATCATCACTAGCCCCGAGGAGAGATATGCCTATCTATGACTATCAGTACAAAAACTGCGGGAAGACATATGACATCTTTCACAAAGTGCGTGAGATCGCGGTGGATGTCGTATGCCCATCCTGTGGGTCGGGGGAGCATGTCAGGCTCCTGTCGGCTCCGACCTTCTCGATGGGTGGCCAGGTGAAGGAATCAGCTCCCAGCGCTCTGACCTGCTGTGGCGGATCCTGCGGTTTGAACTGATTCTCCGGCCCGGGCCTACCTTACAAAGGGGAGTATCCCGCCCGTGTATATGAGGATGATGCACGAGGCGATCCAGAGCATCCCTGTGACGATAATCGGGATGTCTGACGTCACGGCCGTCGTCGGGCTCTCGATAGTGGGTGAGGTATGGATGAGGTAGAGGTATCGGAACACCCCGTAGAGAACGAAGACAGTTGTGTAGATGAGCTTTTCGGTCCCAAACACCTCGATTGTCCTGGCCGAGACGGTGTAAAGTGCATAGGAGATAACGGTGCCGGCTGCCGCGATCGTCAGGAGCTGGTCAATGAAGTCAGTTCTGTAGAGGAGAAGAACTTTCCTCTTCGTGTTCCCCCCCGATGCCAATACCTGCTGCAACTCCCCGCGCCTCTTCGCGAAACCCAGAAAGAGCGATATGAACAGGGAGCAGAGAACAAGCCAGCTGGAGACCCGCACGTCGATTGCGTAGGCGCCGCCGACCACACGCAGCATGAATCCCGCAGCAACGATGAACACATCCAGGAGCAAAACCTCCTTTAGTTTGAACGAGTAGGCGATGTTCAAGAAGAAGTATGTCGCGAGGATGAAGATGAACCGGGGATCCATCCGGAAGATCACGAGGATGTCGACGATGAGCAGCACGGAGAGAAGCAGCAACGCGTTTCTCGTCGAGATAGCACCGGATGCAATGGGGCGGTTCCGCTTGGTCGGATGCGATCGGTCCGCTTCGACATCGGCGATGTCATTGATCACGTAGATCGCGCTGGCGGTGATGCAGAAGGCAATAAATGCCTGGATGGCGACTATCCGAGGTTCCGGGTGGAACAGCTCCTTTGCGAAGATCAGCGGGGCGAAGACGAAGAAATTCTTCAGCCATTGCTTGGGTCGGAGGAGGCTGACATACGGACGAATTCCTGATGCCTTTGCCACTGGTCGTTCCTCGCTTGCGTGGTGGCGTGGGAATGTGGTCGTGTGCTCACCAATGATACGAAATCGAGGTTGAAAGTCCAATCACCTCTGCCGGTTGTAGGTAGCGGTTTTTTTTTGTACAATGAAGCCGACATTCCCACTCTAGAATTGCTCTTGCGGACGTAGCGATGCCGGTTGTCCTTCAGCGCAACCCGGGGAACAGTCGCGCCACACTCCAGGACCTGCTGGAGAGTTCCCGGCTGGATACCCTACTCGTTGTCGTCCCCACCAAGCGTCGCATTCGCCATCTTACCCGTGAGGTTCTTGATCTGGCCCGGAAGGGAGTTTCCCCGGCGCTCCCGATCTACACTCTTGAATCGCTCGTCACTTCCATAGTCCAGGCATCCCCGTTGGCCGTCAGGTTGATCAACGGGAGGCTGCAGACGCTCCTGTTCGAGCAAGCGCTGGATTCCACGAGGGACAGGTTGGGCTATTTCGCGCCGAGGGCACGCGAACGAAAGTTCTTTCAGGGAACCTTTGACAGAATCGTGGATGTGGTGAACACATTGAAGGAGGCGGGGGTCTACCCGGATCTCCTCGAGGAGGAGGCGGTCGAAGCGCCCCTGGATGAGCGACAAAAACTCCTCGACGTGGCGACGATCTACAGGGCGTATGATGCTGAACTCGAGCTCGCGCGGGCGACGGACATGGGTGGTATACACAGGTTCATCCATGTCGGCTGCTCTCAGAAGGAATTCGAGGGGCTCTTCCGCCAGGTATTCCCGGCGGTCGAAACGCTCTCTCTCGCAGGTTTCGATGAGTTTACGGCACCGGAAATCAGCTTCATCAAGAAGCTCTCGTCGATCAGTGGCGTATCCATGACGATGCTCTTCGATTTCCAGCACGGGAACCCGGCGCTGTTTGGACATCTCGAAGACAACTACAGACGTCTCATCGACATCGGCTTCCGGGAAGACCCTCTTCGGGACCAAGCGTCCGTTCTCTCTGTCAGCCCTCGGCCGAGACCCCCGGAGGTATCGTTGGCGATAGATCACCTGTCTGAATCGCTGTTTCATGCGGGTCCCCCACAACAGAGGACAGACTGTTCGGCGCGCGTGACGGTTGTGCGGACAGAGAACCGTTGGCGTGAAATCGAATGGATATGCAAGCGGATCAAGAAGCTGGCCGCAGACGATCCGGGCATCGACCTCAGCACCATATGCGTCGCCATGGTGCGCCCGCAATCCTACACGGAGATTGTGCGCGAACAATTCAGACGCTTCGGGATCCCAGTGAACATCACCGATCGGTATGAATTGCATCGATCGCCTCTCGTGGTCAGCATTATGGGACTTTTCCAGGTCGCTGTGCAGGGATTCCGTCGTGAAGACCTGCTCAGGATCCTCGAAAGTCCGTACCTGGGCCTGAAGATCTCACCGCTGTCGGTGGACGCTGCCAACCTGTACAATGTCTCCCAGCGATTGCGTCTCGGCGCAGGGTACAGGTCCTGGACGAGGCGGATCACCGCCCGTCTGGAGGTCGTCCAGGGGAAACTCTCCGCGGGTCATGCCGGCGCGGGGCGGTCCGCTATGGAAAGGGAAGTGCGGTCACTGAAGAAGGCACTTGACGATCTTGCCCGCATTCAGGCGGCGATAGGTCCGTTGCTGGGCGAATACTCTCCGGGGCAATTCCTGGAGAAACTGGAGAGTCTTCTGGGAATGCTGCGACTATCCCAGCGCCTTTTCTTGAGGGAGGATGCTGAGGGGGGTGTGGAACACGTCGAGCGGGATGTTCGCGCCTATGCGCGGTTTGTGGAAGTCGCGCGGGAGATGGTGGACCTCCTCTCTCTCCAGGGCGGCACGACAGGTCATCCGCTACGGTACTACCTTGACCGTCTGAAACTAATGATTTCGCGTGAGCGGTACAACATTCGTGAAGAGTTCGGCCGGGGCGTCCTGGTGACATCGATCGACGAGACTCGCGGCCTCTCAATGGAAAGCATGTTCATTGCAGGTCTCGTTGACGGCGAGTTTCCGTCGGTGTACCGGCCTGAGGTTTTTCTCAGTAGCGGTCGTCAGAAGTTGAGGGAGCAACGACACAACTGGCAGAACAGGTATCTCTTTTATCAGGCAGTCACAAACTGGTCAACGCGTCTCTATCTGACATACCCAGATCGCGAGGGCGAAATGGAGCTCGTCCGGTCGCCGTTTATCGACGCCCTCACAAAGGTCGTCGAGGTGACGGAGTGTGACGCGTCCGACAGGATGTCGTTGCCGGAGCTGCTCTGTGCTGAGGACGAAGCACTCCGGTGGATTGCGAAGGGAGGGGTAGGGGCGGAGGTGCCTCTCCAGCGCATCAGCACGAAACTAGAGGAAGTGCGGAGAGTAGCGGCCATCGAGAAGAGCCGGATGGGCGACCACGCACTTGCTGAGTACGAAGGAATGGTGTTTGGGGCGTTACCTGAGGATCTGCAGGCGAATCTCGCGGCCCACCACAACGCGACCTTCTCCGTCAGTCAGCTCGAGACGTATGCGGCATGCCCGTTCAAGTTTTTCGCCGAACGAGTTCTGGCGCTGCAGGTGAAAGAAGAGTTCCGAGAGGAACTCACGCCTCTGGAGCGCGGGTCGCTCCTTCACGAGGCTCTCTTTTCATTCTACACCGCCCGGAGGGAGCTCGATCAACCACCACTGTGGCGATGCACGGGGGAGGAGTTCGAGCGGGCGAGCGGAGAGCTTGCGCGCATCGTGAATGAGAGACTCTCGTCACTCGACATACCAGATGCCTTCTGGGAGATCGACAAGCAAGCGCTCCTCGGTCGTCCGGGTGGGACGCCCGGCGTTCTTCAGGAGTTTCTGCAGCGCGAGCGTGAGAGGGAGGTGGAGCCCGCTCCGGAATTCTTCGAGGTGGCCTTTGGAGGTCCTCCGGGTATGGTGTTCGACGCTGGTCTCTCGCAGGAGGAGCCGGTGTCCGTCGGACGGATTCGGTTGAAAGGAAAAATGGATCGAATCGATCTGGCCGCTGATCATTTCACGATCATTGATTACAAGACGGGAACGAAGCTGCCGACCTCCAGTGACATACGCAACGGTGTGAGCCTTCAACTCCCGCTCTACCTGCTTGTTGCCCAGCGTCTCCTGGCGGAGGGCGGGAGTCCCGGTCGTGCGCCCGCCGGCGCACTACACTACCGGCTCAAGAGTCCAGTGCTCGTTCGAGCGGCTCTCGGGAACGCCGAGTTCAAGCAGAGGGCGTTTGACTCGCATGATGGGAGGAGGAACATATCCCAGAGCGCTGAAGAGATGCAGTCGGTGATGGACAGATCGCTCTCCGCGGCCGAGGGATATGTCGACGGCATTGCAGGCGGCCGTTTCCCCCTTGTCGATGCGGGGAGGGTGAAAGACGTCTGCGGGTATTGCGAATACCAGACGATGTGCCGGATACAGAGCGTACAACGCGTTCAATCATCAGACAGGGAGGAAGAATGACACGTGTTGAGCAACACAAGATGATTACTGAGCTGAGAGACTATGAGTCGAAGATGAATCGGTATGATCAGGATGATTTCTCGATGATGGTGAAACGGGATAAGGACGACGAGGACCTTGATCTCGTTGCGGAGCGGAAGCTAATAGCGTTGTACGACAAATACGTCGGAGAGCGAGGTGGTCGTCGATGAAAGCAGCATTTGTCACGAAGTACGGTGGTCCCGAGGTGCTCGAGATTCAGGAGACAGCCGAGCCCATGCCGGGACCAAAAGAGATAAAGGTGCGGGTCCGGGCCATTGGATTGAACTTTGCGGATATTTTCGGACGATTCGGCGTGTACCCTGGGACACCAAAACCGCCGTTCATTCCGGGGTTGGAGTTCTCCGGGGATGTGACGGAGATGGGGTCCAACGTGGTGAACTTCAAGAGGGGAGAGAGAGTCATGGGCTACAGTCGCCTGGGAAGTCATGCGGAGTTCCTGACGGTGGATGAAAACTATGCCACGCTGATACCGAGGAAGATGTCCTACGAGGACGGTGCCTCCTTCCTCGCAACGGGTCTGAGCGCCTACCACGGGATGGTCCGGCTGGCGCATCTCCGGAGTGACGAAAAGGTTCTCATCCACGCCGCTGCCGGAGGGGTGGGGCTGGCCGCGGTGCAGATCGCCAAAGAGATCGGCGCGGAGATCTTCGCGACCGCCGGGTCGGATGAAAAGGTGTCACTCGTGAAGAGCAGGGGAGCCCATCACGTCATCAACTACACGGCTGCTGACTTTTCGGAGGAAGTCCTCCGGCTCTCGAATAACTACGGTGTTGACGTCGTGCTGGATTCCGTCGGGGGTGAGGTATTCAAGAAGAGCTGGCAGCTGCTTGCGCAGATGGGCCGGTACATCCTGTTCGGTGTTTCCGCCGTGACGACGAAGGGTGCGTTGAACCGCATGAAAGCGGCGCGCGTCTTCTCGTTCATGCGTCCGATCTTTCCCCCGAGTCTGATGAGCCCGAACAAAGGAATCTTCGGGTTCAATCTCGGGACACTCACAGGCAAGGAGCGATACTTCCGGGAAGCGGTGATCGAGCTCCTCCGTCTCCACAGGAAAGGGGTGTTGAAACCGCTGATCGGAAGGGTGTTCTCGTTCGACCAGATTGTCCAAGCACACAGTTTTCTCCAATCACGTCAATCGATGGGAAAGGTTGTTGTCAGGGTGGAGTGATGAGTGCAGTGGAATCAACCGGCCGGTCCGTCGGGCCGTCCCTCGACCCCGAGATCGTAGTGATGGCCTACTGCAAGGGCTACTTCCCGATGGCGGATCCCGAAACTGGGGCGATCGAGTGGTACTCGCCTGACCCGCGGGCGATCATCCCGCTTGATGGATTCCATGTACCCCGGAGCGTGAAGCGCACGCTCCGTCGTGGTGTTTATGATCTGCGGGTTGACACCGCGTTTGACACGGTGATTCGAGCCTGCGCGGCTCGGCACGAAACCTGGATCTCCGATGAGATTGTCAGAGTCTACGGGGTTCTGCACGCGAGGGGGTTTGCCCACAGTGTTGAAGCGTGGTACAAGGGAGAGCTGGCAGGCGGTCTGTACGGGGTTGCCATTCGGGGGGCCTTCTTCGGTGAGTCGATGTTCAGCCGCAAACCGGACGCATCAAAAGTCTCTCTGGTCCGGCTGGTTGACCTGATGCGAACTGCGGGTTTCGTGTTGCTGGACACGCAGTTCATCAACGAGCACCTGAAGCAGTTTGGAGCCCATGAGATCACGCGAGACAGGTATCTGGCCTTGCTCGCCTCGGCGTTGCGGCAGGAGGCCCGACTGCCGGCGACACCGTGATGTGTGAACACCGAGGGGCGGTCCCCCTCTGTGGCTGTGTGATCATTGGCACGAATACCGGTTTTTGAGGGTGATTCGAACGGAAAGAGAACAGCGGCATGGAGCTTGTGCGATAGAGTGGAAAGGTGTTCTGCTTGCATGAGTGCGGATTACTCTCTATATTTGTGCAGGAGCGCTGATGCACGCAACAGGCCCATCCACAACAGGGAGATAAGATCGATGGTCCTTTCCCGCAGTCCGCAGAAAGTGGATCGTTTCACGGTGACGCTTGTACCCGACAGAAACGACAGGCTCCCCTTTCATGTACCCTCGACGTTCAACAAAACCGCGAGGGTGTACGGATGGCGGCATTCCGCGCGGCTTAACTACATGATTGTGCCCACCAAGATCTCCAACTCGGAGGTCCGGATCGATATTTTTGTCGCGCCCGCAAAAGGCTCGAGATTGCAGGCGAAAAGCGTGCCGAGGCTCATACAGAACCTCATCGAGACGAAAGTAACGTCGGAGTGGAGAGGGTTGCGGCTGGGAGAAATCGGCCGTCCGACCACGGCGGTCCCTCCACAGAAATCCTACATCCGGGGGACCATCGAAGACATGCTTGGCGCCAGTCTCGAAGGTTGATCTTTTGCGCGACGACATGAGGGCGTGTGCATCGGGATAGCATCCCGGTGCACTTTTCGTTTTCCGCCCGGGGCGCGTACCTCCTGCACGCCCCCCATGGCAATCTTACCTTTGTCCAACCAGAGAGTCCAAGAAATGCAGACACAAGTCATTACCTCCACCGCTTCCGGCGAGTTCACACCCACGCAACAGGGGAAGGTCAGGGACCTGTATGATCTCGGCGACCGCCTGTTGATAGTCGCTACCGATCGAATATCGGCATATGATGTCATCCTTCCCGAAGGGATCCCGAACAAGGGAAGAGTGCTGACCCAGATATCTGCTTTCTGGTTCGAGCGTCTGTCTCGCCTTGTACCCAATCACGTGATCAGCACTGATGTGTCGGAGTTTCCC
>JBATTW010000405.1:0-4445 GCA_049670805.1 Bacteroidota bacterium | reverse complement strand
AGAGTTGGGGTAGCTGTAGCGGATGGCGCTAATTCGAATCATGGCTTCAGGCGCTCAGAGTCTCACTGCCTCAGGAAAACGGATGCTCTGTAGTGTAGTATGACCCTTTTGGCCGGTTGAACGAGATGTCATGAACACCGAGCAGACGTGTGGCTTCGTGAAGCACTTTTCCCGTATGGGCAAATGCCACAGCCGTGTGGTGAGGGAAGCGCTTCTCTATCAGAACATGTCGATAGAATCGCCCCATTTCACGCACCGCGAAGACAGCAATGCATCCGAAGGATTTGGGATCGATGTTCAAGATCTCTCCTTCCGCTACATAGGCCTTTAGCTCGGCGCGCGAAGTCGACTGCAGCCGGAATATCGTGACCTCGCCCGGACGAATCTGACCCTCTAGTGTCCCCCGAGTAATATTTGGATCTTTTCCGGGCTCCATCAGCCTGTGCATGATTAGCTGATACTTCATCATCTTCGTAACCATGCAACCCGAGGAGGTGTTGCCGCAGTGAAACCCCATCCAGAGATCGCTGTTCAGGTAGTCCTTGACCGAGGCTTTTGCCTCCTCGTACATGTCGTGCGGCACGGTGTTGTTGATATCCAGAATGGCAGGGGGGAGCAAGGAAGCGCACGCGACTATGTACTCGCTAAGAGCGCCGTAAATATCGGATTCACATGAAATAGGGATGCCGTGTGCGGCAAGGCGGGAATTAATAAAACATGGGGTAAACTTGAAATATTTCTCGAATGCCGGCCAGCATTTGTTCGCAAACACGCCATAGCTGGAAGCCCCGAGGTTCTTCTCCATGAAATCCAGAAGAGATATCTCAAACTGCGCAAGAGGTTCCAGAAGGTCGGGGTAGGAATTGCCCGACCCGAGTTCCTTCGCCAGATCTGCCGCGACTGCCTTGATCCGTGAGTCTCCTTTCTTCGACAAGAACAGGTCGTACATGTCCAGTTCGCTATTCTCCATGACTTCGACCCCGAGATCAAAGAGGGGCTGTATCGGCGCGTGACAGGTCAGGAAATCAAATGGACGGGGACCAAACGAGAATACCTTCAGATGCTTCATCCCCACAGCGACCCTGGAAATCGGGATGAAATCGCGGATCATCTCAGCAACCTCGGTTGGAGTTCCGACAGGGGAGCTGGGGATATGGACACGCAGACCGCGGAGACCAACGTTGTATGAGGCACTCAACAAGCCGCAAAACGCGTCGCCACGTCCATCTATGAGATCCTTTCCCGTATCTTCAGCGGCTGCCGTAATCATTACCGGGCCGTCAAACTTCTTTGCGAGGAGGGTTGTGGGACCCTCGGGGCCGAAGTTTCCGAGGTAGATCGCCAGGGCATTTACCCTCTTCTCACCAATCTCCTTCAGGGCATTCACCACATCGTTTTCGTTCTCGATGATCGTTTCCAGCTCCACCACCGGGATCGCCTTTGTCCGACATTCCTCAATCACCCTCTTCCTCCTCTTCTGCGATAGCGCAATGGGAAAGCAGTCTCTGCTGACGGCTATCAGTCCCATCGTAATCTCAGGTACGTTTCTCATGCTTCTATCCTCCAGACATCGATTCTCATCTGCGTTGACCGTAGTACGCATCCGGCCCGTGTTTCCGTTCAAAGTGCTTTCGGAGTAACGTCTCCTTGAGACGCGGTGTATCCGGGTTGATCGCAAGGGTGTGGAAAGCCATCCCTGCTATCGTCTCAAGCATGACACTGTTCTCAACAGCCTTTTGAGGTGTCTCGCCCCAGGTGAATGGACCATGACACGCCACCAGAACCATCTGCACCTCGGTGTGAGACATGCCAGAGAGGGCGTTCAGGATCTGCCGTCCGGTCTGCTCCTCATAATCTCCCTTCACCATCTCATCGCTCATGACTTCGGTGCAGGGGATGTCCCGTGCCAGGTAGTCTGCGTGTGTGGTCCCGAGTACCGGAACCGCTTTCATTGCCTGGGCCCACGCCACTGCGTAGGCGGAATGGGTGTGGACGATTCCACCGATATCGCTCCATTCTCGGTAGAGGAGGGCATGGGTCTTTGTGTCAGAGGAGGGTTTCAGATCCCCCTCGACCACTTTGGTGTCAAGGTCAACCACAACCATCCCCTCAGGGGTCAATTCCGAAAACGGAATACCACTCGGCTTGATGGCAAAGACGCCGCCGTCAGGATCGAGCGCACTCGCGTTTCCAAATGTGTGCGTTACCAGACCGCGGGCGGGTAGCTCTCGATTACATTCCCAGGCGATCTGCTTCAGCTCGCTGTATTTGCTCACTCTGAAATCCTTCCACTCATGATCTCGTTTTCGATGAATTGACCGAGCTCTTTGTATCTCCTGTAGAGAGCTTCATACTTCTGCGCGCTGTCCGGATCCGGCACATACTCGGTGTCGAATCCGCTTCCCATTGCTCTGGTTGCCTCCTGAATGGAGGGATAGATGCCGGCAACAGTGGCGGCACAGATTGCCGCGCCCAGGGCGCATGTCTGCTCGGAGGTCGGGACGCTGATCTTCGCATTCATGACATCGGCAACGACCTGCATGACGAAAGGAGATTTCTTTGGGACCCCACCCAGGGCTATGACGCCGTCGATTCTCACACCTTCGGCTTTGAAACGATCAGCTATCAGTCGTGCACCAAACGCCGTTGCCTCTACGAGTGCCCGGAATATGCGAGGGGCATCGCTCCCGAGACTAATGCCTGTGATGGCACCTTTGAGGAGCTGATTTGCATCCGGCGTTCGACGCCCGTTCATCCAGTCGAGCGCCAGAAGGCCGGATTCCTCAATTGGCACCTCTGCGGCAGCTTCCGAAAGAGCCGCTACGACTTTCTCTTCAACCTCCTGAATAATCTTTCCCCGGGTCTCCGTGTCAAGGAGATCCGATGTTCCGATGACATTCCTGATCGGCCACATCACGAGGTCTCTGAACCAGGCATAGACATCACCGAAGGCGGACTGGCCCGCCTCCATACCGAGCATTCCCGGAATCACCGAGCCGTCCACCTGACCGCAAATCCCCTTGACGAATGTCTCCTGCATTTCATTCATCGGAGCGACAATGACATCGCACGTGGAAGTCCCCATGATCTTTGTCAGGTAGTAGGGCTTGATTTCTCCGCCGATCGCGCCGATATGGGCGTCAAAGGCTCCCACGACGACTACTACGTCCTCAGAGAGGCCGAGACGGGCCGCCCATTCCGGAGAGAGATTGCCGGCTGGCGAGTCGCAGGTATGTGTCTCTCTGTAGAGACGATCTCGAAGACCCGCCAGTAGCGGGTCGAGCTTCAGGAGGAATTCTTCCGAAGGGAGTCCGTCGAAGGAGTCATGCCACATTGCCTTGTGTCCGGCCGCGCAACGACTCCGTTTTACGGTCAGTGGATCCGTATTCCCCGTAAGAAACCCGGGGATCCAATCACAATGCTCGATCCAGGAATAGGCAGCGCCCCGAACCTTTTCATCGGTCCGAAGAATATGCAGGATTTTGGACCAGAACCACTCGGAGGAGTAGATGCCACCTTCGTACATGGTAAAATCGGTACCGCCCCACGTCTTCGCAAGACGGTTAATCTCTTCGGCTTCTCCCACCGCCGTGTGATCCTTCCAGATCACAAACATGGCATTGGGATTCTCTTCAAACCCTGGTGTGAGAGCGAGCGGGGTGCCGTTCCGATCAACCGGCCCGGGAGTGGAACCAGTCGTATCCACAGAGATGCCCTTTACTCGATCAGCCGTTCCCGGTGGAGCCTGTGCCAGTGCATCTTTCACCGTCTTCTCGAGTGTCTCGACCTGATCAGACGGGTGCTGTCGAAACTGATTCCTCGCTGGATCACAATAGGCGCCTTTGGTCCATCGCGGATAATGGGCCACCGCGCTTGATATCTCTTCTCCATTGCTCGCATCGATGACTACTGTGCGGACCGAGTCTGTGCCGAAATCCATACCGATGACACACTTTTGCTCATTCATCGTGCTGCTCCATTTTGGGAGTGATACCTGAGGAAATGGGGCATTTCAAAGGAGTATCGGAGAGAAGCTGCCGAACACTGGTGAAACAGCGGAGCCGGAAGTGGGCAGCCACATCTAGAAGCTCCGGTGTCGTGTAATGTGCGGCCCGGATCGTCCAAAATCAAGGAAAATCGTCCAGACAACGACGATCCGGTAGTGGGAGGAACTACTTCAAGAGGAGCATAGCCCGAGTGTCAACAGGCGTCCCGTCAACATAGAGCTGATAGTAGTAGGTACCTGAAGAGACCGGGCTGCCGGAGACGTCGGTCCCATGCCAGCGGGCCAACTGCCTTCCGGCTGTTTGAAACTCGTCGACCGGGGCGCTGATCAACCGACCCTGGATATTGAATATGCGGATCTCAACGTGAGCATTCCTGCTGAGGGTATACGCGATGTCCGTCGAAGGGTTGAAAGGGTTCGGGAAATTCTGGTGAAGCCG
>JBATTW010000404.1:0-2458 GCA_049670805.1 Bacteroidota bacterium | reverse complement strand
AAAGAAATCTATGACGCCGTGATTACCGAGGGTCTTGGCTCAACCCCATTTGATTCACTGAAGACCTTTCTGGGTTTTCTCCCTCGTGCTCTCCGACTGGGTGCCATGCTCCCCGCCTATTCGATGGCAAAGAGGTACTTCAACGATGAGCGAAACAGGTTCGCCTTTTCCTTCCATCCACTCTTCATTGGCGGCTCGCCTTTCAGAACGCCAAGCGTCTACATGATGATCCCGTACTTGGAAAGGGAGGGCGGAGTATGGTTTGCAAAGGGCGGGATGTACACAATCGTGGAGGCGCTCGAAAGACTGTTTCGAGAGCTCGGCGGGGAGGTTTTCACCGGGTCTGAGGCAGAGGAGATTCTGGTTGAAGAAGGTACAGCGCGAGGGGTGCGTGTGAACGGCGAGGTGATTTCCGCCGACGCCGTTATCTCAAACGGTGACGTGGCGTGGACATACAAGCACCTGCTGAAGGGTGAATCCAGAAAGAAGTGGACGGATCGCGCGGTGGACCGGCTGCACATCTCCATGAGCTGCTTTCTTCTCTACATAGGGACGCGACGCCAATATCCACAATTGAAACACCATACGCTGATACTGTCGGAACGGTACCGGGAGCTCGTGCGGGACATCTTCGATCGAAGAGTTCTGTCCGATGACTTCTCGATGTATCTGCACGTCCCGTCGCGGACCGACCCCGGTATGGCCCCCGAGGGGTGCGAGAGTATGTATGTTCTGATTCCGGTTCCCCACCTCGGGAGTGGCATCGATTGGTCGGTTCAGGCAGCGCCGTTCCGCGAAAAGGTCCTGCACTACCTGGAGCACGATTTTGGAATGGAGGGGCTGAGTTCGAGCATCGAGGTGCTGGAGACGTTTACCCCGCAAGATTTTCATGGCGAGCTCAATGCATTTCTTGGAAATGCCTTCAGCCTGGAGCCGCGACTGACACAGAGCGCATACTTCAGACCTCACAATCGGAGCGAAGATGTGAAACATCTCTATATCGTCGGTGCGGGAACACACCCGGGCGGAGGCTTCCCTGGCGTGTTGCTAGGGGCGGAAGCGACCGAGAAGTGCGTGGTCGAGGACCTGGGGCCGGGTACCGGCGCCACGTCCGTTGCTCCACACCACCACGAAATCTCACACTAGAGGGTCAGAAACAAAATGCAGAAGACCATCCTCTCTACGGCCGATGTCGCCAGACTCTTTGATGTGACAGAGACGACAGTCAAGCGCTGGGCCGATGAGGGAACTCTGAAGTGTCAGAGGACCCCAGGAGGACACAGGAAGTTCGAAATACGCAACGTGGTCGAGTTCGCGGAAAAGAACAAGTTCGACCCCGTGGGCGCCATCGAATTCATGCGCGACGACCGATTCTCGCGTGCAGTCCAGGCGTCGGTTCTCTCCCGGGATTTCCCTGCTCTGGCCGCGGAATTTGTGGAGAGAGCGACGAACGCTGACCAAGACGACCTGCTCCCCCTCTTCTCCTACCTCTACGAGCACAAGGTCGCGCTCTGGGAGATATTTGATCTGGTTATCCGGCTCGGCATGCAGGAGATTGGTGAACGCTGGCTGCGCGGTGAACTGGGAGTGGATGATGAGCATCGTGCAACGGCCAGGACTGCCGAGGCTCTCGCAATGCTCATGCCGCAGGTCTTGATCAAGCCGGAGAAGAAGAAATCCGCACTGCTTGCGGCAGTCGGAGAAGAGCTCCACGATCTCGGATTGCGCTGTGCTGGATACGTGTTCGAGGCAGAGGGCTGGCGTATTCACTACCTTGGGGCGCGAACCCCAAGAAGTGCCGTTCTTGCCACGATGAAGAAGGCACCACCGGATGTGGTTGCGATCTCGGTTTCGTTTGGTGATGCCAGGGAGGCAACAATGGCGGACCTACGGGAGATCTCAGCCGCTGCCCATGAGATCGGAGCTGAACTCGCAGTGGGTGGGCGGGCTGCCCCTGCTGCATCCGGTGAATCAGGCATCGTAGACGAGATCCTTACCTCGTCAAAGGATGTCGTAGAATACATTCGCAGGTTGGCCAAGGAAAATGGTGCGGGGCCGGCGGAGGGGAAGCCGAAGAACGAAATCCTGGAGCAATAATGCGCGTAGACGGTTCGGAACTCGGCGAGGCATACGAGAAGTGTCAGACTATTACCCGGACGCATGCCAAGAGTTTCTATTTCTCTTCCCATGTCCTTCCAAGGCAGAAGCGGTTGGCCTCGTATGCAGTCTATGCGTTCTGTCGGAGAGCAGACAACGCAGTTGACGTTGCGGAAGGCCCTCGGCGCCAGGATGAGGCGCTCAGAAACGTGGGAGAGATTCGAGGTGAGCTACTGGCTGTCTTTGATGACACACGACCTGTCGATGGACCTCTCCTCGCGCTTCGTGATACCGTAGAGCAGTATCAGATCCCCCGAGAGTACTTCCTTGACCTCCTTCGAGGGGTAGAGATGGATCTGAC
>JBATTW010000403.1:0-3770 GCA_049670805.1 Bacteroidota bacterium | reverse complement strand
CCTTCAAGGCGACGAGGGGGTTCCACCAGCATTTCGGAGGGGACCGGGTGATCGACACCGTGCTCTCCGAGTCCGCCATCCTGGGAGCAGCGGTCGGGGCCGCCGTGGTCGGCATGAGACCGATCGCGGAGATGCAATTTGCTGATTTCGTGACATGCGGTTTTAACCAGCTGGTGACAAACGCCGCAAAGATCCATTACCGCTGGGGTATTCCCGTCCCGATGGTTGTCCGTCTCCCCAGCGGCGGCTACATCCACGGGGGTCCCTACCACTCGGCCAATCCGGAGGGGTGGTTTTTCCATGTGCCCGGACTGAAGATTGTTGCACCGTCCACTCCTTTGGATGCCAAGGGTCTCATGAAAGCGGCGGTTCGCGACAACAATCCGGTGCTCTTCATCGAATACAAATATCTGTACCGCCGGCTGCGAGACGAGATTCCGGAACGAGAGTACGAAGTCCCCATCGGGCGCGGGGAAATCAAGCGTGAGGGTGACGACCTCGCGATCATTACGTATGGATCGACTGTTCTCACGTCTCTGGAAGCGGCGGCACGAATGTCACAGGAGTCCGGAGTGGAGACCCGCGTGGTTGATTTGCGGTCTCTGGCACCCCTTGACACCGAACTCGTTCTGGCGACTGCCAGGGAGGTGGGGAAGGTTCTGATTGTACACGAAGACAATCTGACGGGTGGGGTCGGGGCGGAGGTATCTGCGATAATCGCGGACCAGGCGTTTCAATATCTTGACGCCCCGGTCAGGCGTGTCGCGTCTCTGGACACACCGGTTCCGTTTGCCCCGACGCTGGAGGAATTTGTCCTGCCCGCTACTCAAAACATCCTCGACGCGTTGATGGCGCTCAACCGATTCTAGGGGACCCAAGGTAGAGTCGCACCGGACAAGGAAGGATCAACAAACCATGGCACGAATTGATGTCATCATGCCGCAGATGGGCGAGAGCATAGTGGAGGGGACCATCGTCAAGTGGCATAGGAAGGTCGGTGAGGGTGTAAAGAAGGACGAGATCCTTCTCGAAATCAGCACCGACAAGGTCGATTCTGAGATACCGTCCCCGGCCGAAGGTACCCTCGCAGAGATCCTGGTCGATGAGCAGCAGACCGTTCCCGTCAACACGGTCATTGCCCGCCTCGAGACCGAGGCGGGTGCGCCTGTCTCGAAGACAGAATCACCGGTAGCTCCCGAAGCGTCCAAGCCCGAGGCACCGCCGCCGGTACCGGAGCCCGCGGCTCCGAAACCTGTCCCCCTCGTCCATCCTCGTCCAACGACGGGCCGGTTTTTCTCTCCGCTTGTCATGACGATTGCGCAGACAGAAGGCGTGTCGATGGAGGAGCTGGAACGTGTCTCGGGAAGCGGAGAGGCAGGGAGGGTCACCAAAAGAGACATACTGGCCTATGTCGACGCGCGTAAGCGGGGAACGGCACATCATCCGTCGGCCGGTGCTTCACTCCCGGAGGCCGGTGTTGGCCCCCGTCCGGTGACTGTCGCACAACCGGTTGATGCTCCTGAGCTCAGTGCCAAGTATCCCTCTCCTCAGCACGAAATACTGCAGATGAGCAACGTGTTGCAGAAGATGGCTCAACATATGGTAAAGAGCGTTCAGACCTCCCCCCACGTGTTTGGCATCCACGAGGTTGATATGACGGGGGTTGTTCAGCACCGCTCCCTCCATGCAGGGGAATTCGAAAAGAAAGAGGGCTTCAAGCTGACGTATACTCCGTACATTGCCGATGCGATCGTCCGGGCGCTCAAGAAATACCCGTTGATCAACAGTTCGGTCGAAGGGGACAAGATCATCAAGAAGAACTTCATCAACCTCGGGATCGCGGTGGCATCCGACAACGGGCTGATCGTTCCGGTCATCAAGCATGCGGAGGAGAAAAATTTCCTCGGCCTGGCGCGGGCTGTCCATGATCTGGCCAGTCGTACCCGGACCAAGAAGCTCACGCCGGAGGACATTCAGGGGGGGACATTCACCGTTTCCAACTTCGGGGTCTTTGGAACCGTTATCGGTACCCCCATCATCAGTCAGCCCCAGGTGGCCATCCTGGGAACGGGTGCTATCAGAAAGAGAGTTGTGGTGGTGGACGATGCTCTTGCGATCCGGTCGATGGCGTACTTCACCCTCTCGTTTGACCATCGCATCATTGACGGAGCTCTCGGGGGCCAGTTTCTGGAGGAGATTATCGGATATCTTGAAGGATTTGAGGCGAATGCGAAACTCTCATAGGGGAACCGGCGCTGACTTTGTCATTCAGGAGACGCGTATGGAGAGCACGAGCCCTCGCAAGCGGCCTGAGTGGCTCAAGGTGCGCATTCCATCGGGTGAGAACACCTCACGGTTGAAGAATGTTATGGTGCGACACGATCTCCACACCGTGTGTGAAGAAGCCCGGTGTCCGAATATGGGTGAGTGCTGGGAGGCGGGGACGGCCACCTTTATGATCCTCGGAGATGTGTGCACACGTTCGTGTGGTTTCTGTGCAGTCAGCACGGGCCGGCCCGGGATTCTCGACCTGGATGAACCGCGTCGTGTCGCAGAAGCTGTGAGCGTGATGGGAATCCGCCACGCGGTGATCACTTCCGTCAATCGTGATGAACTCCCTGATGGTGGAGCGGAGATCTTCGCCGAGACGGTCCTTCAGGTTCGCCGAGCTGTGGAGGGGATCACCATTGAGGTGCTCATCCCCGATTTCCAGGGCCTCTGGTGGGCCCTGGAAATCGTGGTGGGATCTTCGCCCGATATCCTCAATCACAATGTCGAGACCGTCCCGCGACTCTACAGCTCGGTCAGGCCGCAGGCGAAATACACGCGTTCGCTGGAGCTCCTGGAGAGGGCCAAAAGGTCGGGGATGACTACCAAGAGCGGCCTTATGCTCGGTCTGGGGGAGACCGCCGAGGAGGTCCGTCGGGTCATGGGAGCTCTTCGGGAGGTGAATTGTGACATTTTGACGCTGGGGCAGTACCTCCAGCCGACAAAGAAGCATCTACCTGTGGAGAGGTACGTCCACCCCGGGGAGTTCCAGACCCTGAAAGAGGAGGGGCTGAAGCTGGGGTTTCGGTTTGTGGAGTCGGGGCCGCTGGTCAGAAGCTCGTATCACGCGGAGCGCCACGTTTGAGGGGGCAGTCGTTGACACTGTGCGGAAGATTTTGTAAATTGAAAAGATTTATGGAATTCGTCTGACGCATATAACCTTGACAGGAGTTTCAGAGGTGGAGAGGACAACGCGGTTTTTTCGAACGGAACACACTCAGCAGAAGTGGCACCTGATTGACGCTGAAGGCAAGACACTCGGGCGCCTGGCATCGGAGGTAGCTCGATTGCTCCGCGGGAAGCACAAACCACTATTCACACCAAACGCCGATCTGGGTGATTTTGTCGTCGTCGTCAACGCCGCCAAGGTCAACGTGACCGGTAAGCGGCCGGAGATGAAGTCCTACTTCCATCACACGGGCTACCCCGGGGGTGGAAAGACCGAAAGCTTCAAAGATCTCGTTAAGAAGAAACCCCGGCAGGTGATCGAGCATGCCGTCAAAGGGATGCTTCCCCACAACCGTCTGGGACGACAGGTGTTCAAAAAACTCAAGGTGTACGCGGGGTCTGAGCACCCACACTCGGCCCAGCGACCGGAACCGTACAATCTCTAGTGTAGCAAGGAGTTCGTATTTCGCATGAGCGCACACAACGTTTCTGCAGTAGGCCGCCGCAAAACCTCCGTAGCCCGAGTCATACTTTCTCCGGGTTCCGGTAAGATC
>JBATTW010000402.1:0-45403 GCA_049670805.1 Bacteroidota bacterium | reverse complement strand
CTTATCAAACGTATGGAGTAAAAACCGGCTCTGTTTGCCAAAGGACTCCATCATCCGGGGAAGGGCCTGGAAAGCCACGCCGAGCGCGCTCTGGAGTCTACCGAGTCCCTTCCGGAGGAACCAACGGATTATCTCAGGATTGCGCAATTCGACGCTGATAGAGGAGAAAGCCGCGATCATGAGCGCTGCCCGAAGGGTCATGCGCAGGCCGACAACGACTCCCTGCCAGCTCCATTCGGCAGCCGGGCTCGTCAGTCCGCCAAGGAGCAGTCCGGCCAGGATGGCGATGAGGGTGAACTCGATCCAGAGTCTCGGCCTCGCAAAACGTCTGGCGACTTTTCGATACCGGAGAAACGTTGCCGCGGCATATGTTGCGACAGGGAGGAGGGATGCCCAGAGAGGGAGCTCGGCAATTGCCAGAAACCCCGCTGCCAGTGCGATGACATGTCCGAAGAGAGCGTGTATGGAATACTTTTGCCCCGGCTCCACGGTCTCGAAATCAATGGATAATCTCACCAATGGTGGTCTCGCATCCTCCCGGTCAAGACGGAGAGCCTTTCGTGCGACTGTCATTCCCACGAATGCCATCATGATGCCGAGCAGGATGCTTACGACAACGAGGGCACCGACCAGGTCCAGGGGACCAAAGAATTCAACGCCGAATCCCCGAACGGCGTACTCATACAGAGCCACATAGAGTCGAGCGGCATCAATACCGTAGACTATCACCAAGCCCAGCATCTTCTGGATGAGAGGGACCGCCGTCGCAATCCCGCCGCCAAGGAGAAGGCCTACCGGGTGTGACCTGAAGAAGCGGATCGTGGCTTCGAGGAGGAGAGCCTCGGTGACGATGCCGATCATCGGTCCGATGATGACGGCGCTCGGAGAGACTGACTTCATAAGAGCGCATATGAGGCCCGCGCGCCAGACAAGGCCCGGGGTGTCCCAGATGCGAACACCCGCAACGAGGATGCAAACGCCGAGTGAAGCCAGAAGGCTTCCCGCGAAGGGAAATCGGAGATTGTGGAGGAAGCTGCCGAGCACGACCTCCACTGCGGCCCAGACGCTGCCAAGCAGCGCAGCCTTTCGCCAGACCGAACCAATCGGAATGGTCAAGGTTCTCGTGATTGTGCGGCCTCCATGGCTGCCGTGTCGTTGATGTTCTGGAGGAGGTCTGCCCGGAAGAACGACAGATTTCTGGAGATGGGCACTCTTGTCGTCTCCACGGTTTCCAGGAAGGCCCGAAGTTTCCGGGTGCCCCGGACTATGCAGGCCTCAAGCTCCGGCAGGCACGCGCGTCCATAGATCCCGCAGAGAGGATGAACCTTTTTCTCCAGCATTGCCACCTTCACGTTTGTCCTGGCCGGGTACCGGAGAATGTATCTCACAAGCTCTTCTGAAACGAAAGGAGTATCGCACCCCAGAACGAACACTGCGGAAACATCCAGGGTTGCGAGCACGGAGTGAATGCCGCCTATCGGGCCAATCTCTTTGTGGATGTCGGGGATGACCGGCAAGCCAAGAAACTGATAGGCTGGAGTCTGATCCGACACGACGACGACCTGCGTGAAGACGCTGCTCAGCGTGTGGGTGACTGCCTGGACCATGGGTGTTCCGCCCACGGCGACGAGGGCCTTGTTGCGACCCATCCTCGAGCTATGACCGCCTGCCAGGACGGCGCCCGCGACGAGATTGGTCCTGCCTTCGATCATAGAGCACCTGATAGAGCTCCTGATGGTGTGAGGCGTCAGAGTTTCTTCGAGTGTTCACTCAGGTACTGGGACACGCTCTCGGCAGTTTCTTTCATTCCCACCTCGCCTTTCTGCCATCCGGCGGGGCAGACGTCGCCGTGCTCCTCGTGGAATTGCAGTGCGTCCACCATCCGAACCATTTCGTCCACGTTTCTCCCGAGGGGAATGTTGTTTACGACTTGATGCTGGACGATCCCGTCCTTGTCGATGAGAAAGGATGCCCTTAGAGCAACACCGTCCTCCGGGTGTTCGATACCGTACGCTTGTGCGATGGTATGTTTGAGGTCCGCGACCATGGGAAACCGGACCGGGCCCACCCCACCTTTCTCGACGGGTGTGTTTCGCCACGCAGAATGGACGTGCTTTGTGTCAATCGAGACGCCCACCACCTGAACGTTCCGCTTCTCGAACTCCTCAAAGCGGCGATCGTGGGCGATGATCTCCGTGGGACAGACAAAGGTGAAGTCCTCGGGCCAGAAAAAGAGCACGACATACCTGCCGCGGAGGTCAGAAAGCGAGAAATTATCGTTCATTGTGCCGTCCGGCATAACGGCAGCCGCTGTGAAGTTTGGCGCTTCGTGTGTGACCAGAACGCTCATGGCTAGCTCCTCTTTGATATCGTTGGCAATCGGTGAAAGAAGGTGCAGTATTGACTGCGGGGATAGAATCTATAATCTAGATTTCTGGCAGAGAAACTCAAGCGTCGCTCATCGTTCCAGATGGGAGGCCGTTGCGCGGCGGTGAAGCCCCTCCCGGCAGGGAGGGGCCTTAGTCTGCCTGCTGCTCCAGATAAGGCGCTATTTGCTCTTGTCGGGATACCCGGGCGGCGGCGGAACCCGGGGTGGGTTCTTTTCAAGCTCCTCGAGGATCACGTCGACGGCTTTGTTCAGCTGTTCGTCGATACCCTCGTACTCTCTTGCAGGGTTGTTGTCAACGACGATATCAGGTTCGACCCCCACACCTTCCATTATCCACCCCGTTCCCTCGAGGTCATAGCGAGAGAATTCCGGCCTCCGGAGATACCCCCCGTCGAGCAACGGGAGGGTGCCGCGGATGCCGACCACGCCGCCCCACGTGCGCTTCCCAATGACGGGGCCAAGCTTGTGTTTCTTGAACCGGTAGGCGACGATGTCACCGTCCGAAGCGGAAAACTCGTCGATGAGCATCACCTTCGGTCCCAACATCGCTCCTCCCGGATCGAGGCCGACGGCAGTGTTCCGGGCAATCCTGAACATTGCCACTTCGCGGCGCAGCCGCTCGACGATCTGCGGCGACACGTTTCCACCTCCATTCCCCCGGACATCGACGATAAGTCCATCTTTCCGCACCTGGGGGTAGTAGTATTTTACAAACTCGTTCAACCCTTTTGCTCCCATATCGGGAATATGAACGTATCCGACTCTCCCCTTTGTAGCCTTGTCTACTTTTTCCATGTTCGTCTGGACCCAGTTGAAATAGTAGAGATCCAGTTCGCTGTCAGTGAGGGTGACGGTGGTTGTTTTGCTCCCCTTCTCCGTTGCCTGGCCGTTCACGGTGAGCACGACCTGCTTGCCGGCTTTTCCGACGAACGCGGCGTAAATGTCGTTCATCTCTTTCGTCGATGCCCCGTTGACGGCGATGATGTAGTCACCCTCCTCTACATCGACCCCGATCTCCGTGAGTGGCGAGCGGAGTGTCATGTCCCAGTTCTGTCCGTCGAGGATTTTCCGGATCCGGTAGTAACCCGAGCCGGAGTCCCGCTCGAGCTGTGCGCCGAGGAGGCCGGTTTTGATCCGCTCCGGCTTTGGCTCGTCTCCCTCGCCGACATAGGCGTGTCCGACGTTGAGTTCGCCGATCATTTCACCGATGACGTAGGTAAGATCGGCGCGGTGGTTGACGTATGGCAGAAGCGATTCGTAGCGCGTCTTCATGAGCTGCCAGTCTACCCCGTGCAGGTTTGGCGCATAGACGAAGTCTCGCATCTGTCGCCAGCTCTCGTGGAAGATCTGGTTCCATTCGGAGCGGCGGTCGAGGGTGACTTTCATGTCGCTCAGGTCGAGATGCTCCTTGATCTCTACGGGTGCGGCAGGAAGGTCAATGATGGCG
Source organism: Bacteroidota bacterium (assembly GCA_049670805.1). Lineage (GTDB taxonomy): Bacteria > Bacteroidota > Ignavibacteria > UBA10030 > UBA6906 > JBATTW01. Next base: position 41,567 of record JBATTW010000402.1, on the reverse strand, counting down.
TATTTGCCCGCCCCCCCCAGGAGCATCTTCTTGCCGTCCGCGGAGATTTCAAAGCCGCCAAAATTGCCAAGCTCGGTTTGTTTCTCCTTTTCCAGGTCGTACATAACCAACTTGGATTTCTCGTCTTTGCTCCCCTGGCGGATGTAGTAGAGCGTTGAACCGACCGACTGGATGTTCCGGTAGTTTGCCGGGTTGATGGGCAGTGCCACGATGCGCTGTTGCAGTCCGTCGGAGTCCACCGTGACCATTGCGGACTCCTCCTCGTCCTCCGGTTTGTTCTTTTCCTTCGTGCCACCCTTCTTCTTTTCCTGGACGGTCACCTCGTCGTTCTTCGGCTCAAAAGGCGAGGGGGTCGCCTTTGCAAGCGTTGCGAGGTATATCTTCTCCATGTCGAAATAGATGTGATTCCATTCGGTCCAGCCCATCGTCGGGGCAAAGGTCCGGCTTGACGCGAAGAAGAGATACTTCCCGTCCCCGCTAAAGGCGGGGCTGTTTGAATCGAACCAGCCGGTCGTGACCTCGATGTTCTTCCCGGTCTCGAGCTCATAGAGACGGATGGTTGACATCCGCTTCTCTTCCGGCCGGCTGTAGGCAACCCACTTGCTGTCCGGTGCCCATGCATACTGGGTGATTTCCCACGCGGTCGCCTGGTCTACAGATGTCACCTTTCCCGATTCGATGTCGACGAACTGCAGCCGTTGTTTCTTGTCAGCCCAGAGGAGCTTCTTGCTGTCGGGCGACCAGTAGGGCTGGTACTTGTAGGTGTCGCCGCCGGTGGTGATCTGCCTGGCTGGTGAGTTGCCGTCCTGGGAGACGACGTACATTTCGTCTTCGCCGGTGGCGTCAGAGATATACACGATCCATCTGCCGTCCGGTGACCACTTGGAATTGCGCTCGTGGACACCCGATGTTCCAGTCAGGTTCCGCGTGATCCCGTGTTTCTGGGGGACGGTGAAAACGTCGCCGCGGGCACCAAAGAGAGCCCTCTTCCCGTCAGACGCAATCTCGTAGTTCGTGACGCTCTTGCTGACGTTTCGCAAGCCGCCGCGGCCGATGGCGAAGTCCTCAAGGATGATTACCGGCACCTTTCTGACCTGTTCCGTGGCCAGATCCATGTGGTAGATGTAACCACCGTTTTCAAACACAATGGCCCTGTCGCCTACGGAGGGGAACTTCACGTCGTATTCGGTGAAGTCGGTCACCCTTCTTGTTTCCCCGTTTGCGAGATCATACCAGTACAGATTCATCCGCTTCAGCTCGTCCCTGTCGGAGAGAAAGTAGATCTTTTCCCCTCCCCACATGGGTATGATGTCCTGAGCGGCGTTGTTCGTGAGATTTGTGGTGGTCTTTGATTCGAAATCGTACAGCCAGACATCGTCCGCCTGCCCGCCCCGGTATCGCTTCCACGTGCGGAATTCGCGATGCACACGGTTGTAGACCATTCTCCTTCCATCCGGTGAGAAAGAGCAGAAACCGCCCCGGGGGAGGGGAAGCTGTTCGCTCAGCCCACCGTCGCGGGATACCCCGAACAGGTGTCCTTTAAAGTCGTTCGCCTCGCGTTGCCGCGAGCGGTACACGATGGTGTTGCTGTCCCGCCAGGCCATGACGATGTTGTTTGGTCCCATTCTATCCCAGACATAGTCGCGGGTGAGCGTGACAGTGTAGGTCAGGCGCTCGGGCACTCCGCCGTCCGCGGGCATGAGGTACACTTCGGTGTTGCCGTCATACTGGCCGGTAAAGGCGATGAATTTTCCGTCCGGAGAGAAGCGGGCGAACATTTCGTAACCGATATCACTCGTCAGTCTCCGCGCTGTCCCACCGCCTGTGGAAACTGTGTACAGGTCGCCGGCGTAGCTGAAGACAATCTGGTTGCCGTGAACGGCCGGGAATCGGAGCAGTCTGGTCTCGTCCTGCGCGAGGCTGGATCCAACAACACACAATGAGAGTCCGATGATGGACAGGAGGTGTTTCATGTGATTCCTCGTGAGAAGTGAATACAGGTACGGATGTGATGCTCTGCGGCGCAAGAGTGGGTCAACGCACGGTATACGGTCAAAAAGAGCAGAAGTTGCGTGCCCCGTTCCTTTCGCGCGGGTGCTGCTGGCAGGGATAGGTCGGAGACAGATACACCGGCGGGGCGGTTGTGATGCCTCGCCGGTGTGCCTAACGCTACCGCTTCAGGAGTTGAACCAGGCCGGTGACCGTTGCTTTGGCGTCACCGAAGACCATCATGGTCTTTTTGTTGTAGAACAATTCGTTGTCCTCTCCCGCAAAACCCGGGTTCAGGCTGCGCTTGCAAACCATAACGGTCTGAGCGAAATCCGCATTGAGGATCGGCATGCCGTAGAGCGGGCTGTCTTTCTTGTGGCGTGCTGCAGGGTTGACGACGTCGTTCGCGCCGATGACCAGGGCAACGTCCGTATTCTGGAAATCGTCGTTGATCTGGTCCATTTCGAGCAGGAGATCGTAAGGGACATTTGCCTCGGCAAGGAGCACGTTCATGTGCCCGGGCATGCGTCCCGCCACCGGATGGATGGCGTACCGTACGGTCTTCCCTCGTGCGATGAGGTTGCTGGCGAGCTCCTGGAGGACGTGCTGGGCCTGGGCCACAGCAAGGCCGTAGCCGGGAATAATGATGACCGACTGAGCGTTCTCCAGCATAAACGCCGCGTCGACAGGGGTGTAACGCACAACGGTGCGCTGCTCCGTTTCAGCGGCAGGTCCCTTGTAGTCGGTCCCGACGCCCGCAAACAGGACGTTCCCGAGCGAGCGATTCATTGCCTTGCACATGATGTTTGTAAGAATGATTCCGGAGGTTCCCACGAGGGTGCCGGCGATGATCAGCACGTTGTTGGAAAGGACGAATCCGGTCATTGCTCCTGCGAGTCCGGAGTAGGAGTTCATCAGCGAGATGACGACCGGCATGTCCGCCCCGCCTACGGGGATGACGCTTGTGACACCGAGAATGGCGGCGAGGCCGATGATAATGGGGAGCAGATAGCCCTTGGAGGGGTCCAGCACGAAGAGCACAATCAGGACGACAACGATGAGCAATAGGAGGGCGTTGGACTGCTTCTGGAGGGGGTAGAGCAAGGGTGCCCCGCTCATCGTACCCTGGAGTTTCGCGGCCGCAATCAGACTGCCGAAGAATGTAAGCGTTCCGATCAACAGACCGAGACCCATTGTAACCAGGACATCAACGCCTGCAAACGTTCCCGCATCGGCTATCCGGAGATACTCCGCGTATGCAACCATCGCTGAGGCGCCGCCGCCGAACCCGTTGAGCATACCAACAAGCTGGGGCATTGATGTCATCTTCACCTTCACGGCAAGTGTGAGTCCAACAGTGCCGCCGAAAAGGATCCCAGCGATGATATACGTGTAGTCGACGATTCTCTGGTCTGTCAGAGTGACGACGATAGCGATGAGCATGCCTGTGGCGCCCAGCATGTTGCCGCGGCGTGCCGTTTTCGGTGAACTGAGCAGTTTCAGTCCGAGAATGAAGAGGACCGAAGCAAGAAGATACGCAAAGACTGTTATGACATTCATCGATCAGGATCCCTACTTTTGTTCCTCAACGTTCTTGGTTGGCTCTTTTTTGAACATTCCCAGCATCCGATCGGTCACGAGAAAGCCGCCGACGACATTGACCGTTGCGAGGATCACCGCGGCGAGGCCGAGGTAAACGCTGAGTTGCGCATGACCCTCTCCGGCGGCGATGAGGGAACCCACAAGCGTGATTCCGGAAATGGCGTTCGAGCCGGACATCAGTGGTGTATGCAACAGTGGCGGGACCTTGCTGATGACTTCCACGCCCACGAACGTTGCAAGAACAAAAATGTAAATTGACACCATCAATGTTTCAGTCATTTCTTCTTTCCTCCCTTTGAAAACGTTTTTTTGACACTCTCATTGACGATCTCCCCGTCACGCGTTATGCAGGCCCCCTGTGTCACTTCGTCGTCAAAGTTGGGGACTGTTGCGCCTTTTGGAAACAGCGTCTGGAAAAGGTTGACGATGTTCTTTGCGTACATCTGGCTAGCGTGTACCGGGATTGTCGCGGGGAGGTTGACCACACCCATAATCGCGACGCCGTCCTTGATGACCGTCTTGCCGGCCTGAGCCAGCTCGCAATTCCCACCCTGTACTGCAGCCAGGTCAACGATTACCGACCCTGGTTGAAGCAGTTTCACCATTTTGGCGGTGATCAGGACTGGTGCGCGTTTGCCGAACACCTGAGCGGTGCTGATGACAACGTCGGTTTTCGGCAGACGCTCGGCGATGGTCTCCTGCTCCTTCTTGAGAAACGAAGCAGAGAGTTCTTTTGCATAGCCCCCCGCCGTCTCGACGTCTTCCGGGATCTCCATATCGATGAACGTCGCCCCGAGGCTTCTTACCTGCTCCTTCACTGCGGGTCGTGGATCGAACGCCTCGACTCTTGCGCCGAGGCGCTTTGCCGTGGCGATTGCCTGTAATCCGGCGACGCCGGCCCCAAGGACCAGGACGTTCGCGGGGGCAACAGTTCCCGCGGCGGTCATGAGAAGAGGGAACATTTTCCCCAGGTAGTCAGCTGCCAGCAGAACCGCCTTGTAGCCCGCGATGGTCGCCATCGAGCTGAGGGCGTCCATGCTCTGCGCGCGGGTGATGCGGGGGACATACTCCATACTGAATGAAGTCACGTTCCGTTTGGCGAAGACCCTGAGAGCCTCCTTGTTCTCGAGGGGAGCGAGGAAACCGACGTAGTATCCCCCCTGTCTAATCAATTCAGCCTCGTGCTTTGGAGTTCCTTTCCGCCGCCCCGGCGGCTGAACCTTGAAGACGATGTCTGCCTGCTTGTAGAGCGCTCTGGCGTCTTTGATGATGCGTGCGCCCGCCTTCTTGAATGCGTCATCAGAAGCCCCGGCCTGTGTTCCGGCTCCCGCTTCGACCAGCACCTCGTGTCCCTCCCTCTTGAAGTGAGAAACCATGCTGGGAATCAGGGCTACACGTGTTTCGCCAGGCTGGATTTCTTTTGGGATACCGATCTTCATTGTTTGTGTGAACCTTTCGATTGATGGGAACGGGGTGAGGGAACGAAAATTCGTGCCAATGTAAGGAAAAAAAACGGGAAGCTCAATTGTCCACAGCGTGAAATCGGCTTGAAATGTTGACGACATGGAGCTATCTTCGTTCAGCGAGGTGTTCGGTGAAACGTTTCCTCAGACTTCTTCTCAAAATTGTACTGCCGCTGATAGCGGTGGCTGTCATCGCGTACCTGTACCTCTACACGCAGGATTTCACCGATTACTTCAGCGAGAGGAAAGGTGTCCTGGCAAACGTATCGGTCGAACCAACCGGTTCGGACGCGTTCTTCGCGAAGTCGTGGCTCAGACTGGAGAACAGCGATGGGTTCAGCGTCCTGTGCGGAATGCTTGTGCCGAAGAGACAGCCTGGCTTCCCCGTTGACCCCGATTCGGGGCGAACTCCCCGGAGGACGACGCCTCCCCCGTCAGAGAAGCGATATCCCGCGGTCATCCTCCTGGGGGGCAAGACGACAGGGAAGTATGCGGTCGAGTACGCTCTGGACATCCAGGACGTGATTCTCGTGGCGCCTGATTATCCCTATGAACCGAGAGAGTCCTATTCCATCATCGAGTTTGCCGCTGACATTCCGGAGATTCGGGGGGCGATAGTGGACATGATCCCGTCGGTTATGCTGATCACAGATTACCTCTGGCAGAGGCCGGATGTGGATACGGCGAAGATCATCCTTCTGGGATACAGCTTCGGGGCACCGTTTGTGCCCGCTCTTGTCGCTCATGACAGGAGGACTGCCGTAGCGGCTATGGTCTACGGGGGCGGCGATATGGGTTCCCTCATCGGCCACAATGTGGCCCGGTACGAAGGGGCTCTCGTGAGTGAGTTTGTGGGGCGTCTTGCTGGGTTGCTTCTACGGCCCCTGGAACCGCTTCGCTTTGTGGATGAGATTTCCCCGATCCCACTTCTGATGATCAATGGAGCCCGGGACGAGCAGGTGCCCAGGGAGAATACACTCATGCTCTACAGAGCGGCGCGTCAGCCAAAGAAGCTCATCTGGTTGGAATCACGTCATGTCCACCCACGGAATGTGGAGCTGACCCGGCGGATCATCCAGACGCTCAAAAGTGAGCTTGTCAACCTGCAGATCCTCCCACGATACCCTTCTCCTTGAGGCACGCTCCGAAAGGAGTGAGCTCCCGCGTTGCTCGCATGGATCAACCCCGGGCTTTCAGACGTTCGTAAATGTACCGTTCACCGAGAGCAGCGGGGAGCTGTTGCTTTTCTGCCTTCTCGCGATCCCGGGCGGCCAGGAGAGCGAACTCCCGGGTTCCGCTGTGGGTGAAGAGTTCCGGGACCGGGTGCCGGATGCATGTAAGTATCCGCTCGGAAACCACGTCGGGCGAGAGCGGGCCTTCGATTGTCGGAAGGTCAATGCCGCGCTCGACGGCGATCTTCTGGATCACAGGGCTGGCCTCTGAGAACATCTGGGCCATGGGGCGGCCTTCGGTAACAAGTGCCCATTCTGTCTCCACCCCCCCGGGGCAGACGGCTGAAGCATGAATGCCTGTTTCGGCAAGTTCGAGGCGAAGGGCATGCGTGAAGCCGACACAGGCATGTTTGGCGGCCACATATGCACTGTTGTACGGGAAACCTAGTTTGCCTGCGATGCTTGCGATGTTGATGATGTGTCCGGTTCCCTGCTTCTTCATTTGCCGGAGGGCAGGTCGAGTGGTATACCAGAGGGCAAAGACGTTGAGCGAAAAGATGCTTTCGATAACCGCGTCCCCGGTGTCTTCCACCGAAGAGAAATGCCCCCGCCCCGCGTTGTTAACGAGTATGTCGAGTCGATGAAACTGCTCTATAGCACCCTGAATCAGGCTCTCCGCCTCGTTGGGAACGGTGATGTCGCACCGGACCGGAAGCGCCTTTCCACCTGCCGCGTTAGCGTGCCTTGCTACCTCTTCCAGCTTGTCCATGCGTCGGGCCCCGAGGACGACGCTGCATCCCTCCCGTGCCAGTCGCACGGCAAGAGACGCGCCGATGCCTGAGGAGGCACCCGTTATGACTGCGACCTTTCCAGTGAGCATACTCAGCGGCCTCCGGTGGGTTGTGTTGAGTCCTGTTCCCCCGGTATGGAAAGATCTTCCGGGACAGCGGAATCGAGCGCCCATGTCTGGCCAACACTTTCAAGCGCGATTCTGTCGGGTTGTTCAGCTACTGCGCGCTGCAATCGCTCCATGGGTTCGGGCGTGGGCTCCTCGCTCTGAATGAATGTGGCCCAGTGAATGGGAAGGATGTGGTATGCGCCCATCTGATCGGTCATGGCCAGGGCCTCTTCCGGGCTTGAGTGGTTCTGGATCCAGGGATCGTACGCGCCTATCGGCATGACTGCCAGGTCGACGGCTTTGGCGGATTTGCCAAGAGCGGTGAAACCCTGGTGATAGGCGGTGTCGCCCCCAAACAGTACGTTGATGCCGTTCTTGGATAGGAGATACGCGTTGTAGCTGCGGCCATCTCCGTATCCCCGGGACCTGTCCCTCTCCCACGGGTATCGCCAGCCGAAATGTCGGACTTCCAGAGCCTCCACGTGAAGGTCTCCAAGAGCTGTCCATTCCCCCCAGTCGAGTTCATAGACGGTTTCGAAACCCAGGTCCTGGATGACATCAAAGGTGTTCTTCGCAAGGATGACCGGGGTTGATCTGCTGAATTTCTTGAGAGTAGGGATGTCCAGATGGTCAAAGTGAGCGTGTGAAATCAGTATCAGATCCACCGGAGGCAATTCCTCGAATGTCAGTGCGGGTCGGATCAGGCGTTGTGGACCGATAGTGAAGAGATCTGCAATGTTGAGGCCGATCCGCTCCGAGAGAACGGGGTCAGTAATGATTCGAGTCCCGAGGATGTTCATCAAGACTGTGGCGTGTCCTATCCACGTCGCGGTGAGTGTCGAGTCCATCCAGAGTGCTGGATTAGGCCTGAACGGAGGTGCAATGATCGGATCGTCGTTGGCGATCATCTCCCAACGGGACCGTCGTCGACCCTCCGGTCCCGCAAAGGCGCGAGAAGAGCCAACAAGGCCGAGAGCGGCTGTCTGGATGAAATTTCTGCGCGAAATCATATTCTGCCCGATATTCTTCTAAACAGATCTGACAATGTTAAGATTCCATCCGGACGACCCTTTGAGTCAAGCCACCGGCAAGCAGCGCTCACCGCCTGATTCATAATACGTTACGACGGTTTCGTTAAAGTAACAACAAAACTCCTTGCGTCAAGCTCAAGAATCCACTATCTTGGCCGCAGGCCTGATTCTGTCATGGAGAACCTGACAGAAGAGCGCTCCATTGCTTCAGACTCACATTTCATGGAGGGGGAAATGAAAAGCTCTTCATACAGCCCGGGCGCCGTATCATCCTTCGTGCGAGCCGCAGAGGATTGTCTCTCCATGGGCAATTTGTCTCAGGCAATGGAGCAGCTTTCGCAAGCCAGGAAGCTCGAGCCCAACAATGAGGTCGTACGGACCATCATGGAGAAGGTTCGCACTCTCCAGGAGACAGAGAAGAGGGGAAGCCCGCGCAAGGGCCTCTCGGGTTCTGATGCCGGCCTGGAGAGCGGCCGGTTTCTCTCTGTGACCGTTGGAAAGCAGTTTGAGCGGGGCATCAGGGGGGAAGGAGAAGAGCCTCAGGAGTCGCAGGACGATGTTCAGATGCGGGTTCAGGAACTGACGGAGACCGCACAGATCCTGCTGAATCGGGGACTGCGCGAAAGTGCGTTTGACGCACTCATGAAAGCATATATCCTGGATCCACTAAGCCCAGAGGTGATTTCGTGCGAGAAACGGGTACTCCCTCTCTGGGAACAGGGGCACCAGCAGAAGACGGGGCTCACAGCCTCTCCGGAGGCGGGTCGCAGGACGGTGAAGAGGGAGAGCTTACTCGGGCAGATCGGTGAGAAAGGGGACCCTGGCAGTCACCCCACAAAAGGAACCTTGTTCGGACCGGCCAAAAAGAGGTAGATTTGCTGCAGGCTGGGTGGACGGGCATCACACCCTGTTATCTATATCACAGATTTTCGCCCGAAACCGTTGCATCTTCAGTGTAGGCAGAAGAAGGGTTTTTACCCTGCCAACCTCATCCTGTCGTTGGATCACTGCTACTCCACTTCTCTCGTGTACGTATCATGGAAATGACAAAACAGAATCTTCAACCGTTGGCTCCCGCACAGTCTGCCGCATTTCTGGCCAATGTTCGGAAGGCGGAGCACCTCATTGCTGCAGGTGAGTACGAACTGGCACTTCAAAAACTCGCCGACGCTCAGAATTTTGAGCCACAGAACGAGTATCTGCCGGCACTGATCCAGCGAGTGACCTACCTGAGGAACACGGCTGGACAAAATTCCCGACCGGCAGCCAAGGCTGAATCACCGCCCGCAGAGAGTGACCATATCATCGACTCGCGGGTCAAGCGGCTCACCGTTGTGGCGACGAACCTCTTTGAGCGAGGGTCGTATGAGCCGGCGTTTCAGTCGCTTGTGAAGGCATTCCTCCTGGCTCCCATGCATCCTCACGTCGTAGAATGTCAGAAGACACTCCAACCCGCGATCAGACTGTTGAAGGAGCGGGGGAGCGTCATCGGTCTGGATATAGTACATGGTTCACCGGTTCAGCCCGGCGACATATCCAGCACTGTTTTTGTTGGTGAAAACGCAGCTCCGACGCTGGACGCTTCAAACGGTCCTGGACTACCGCCCCGTCAGAATCATATGGCCAGAGTGATGCCTGCACTGCATGAGAGCCGGCTTGAGATTCTCAAACGCCAGAAGGAACGAGAGCGCAGCGAGCGAGAACGGGCAATGTGGCGGGAGGCATCCGGGCCTTTGAAGGTGTACGGACAACGCATCGATAGTATTGGTGAGAACAACGAAACCCCCAGTTCAAAAGAGAGTGTGAAACCGCAGATCAGCTTCTTCGCGAAGCTAAAGCAGGGAAAGTTTCTGGGCTGACCCATCGCCGTTGCATTCCGTTTCCCTGCAAGGAGCCGGCTCACTCTTTCTGCCACTCCCCCGATGAAAACCTGCTATCTTACCCTTCTCTGTTTACTCGTCGTCCTCTCTACCCTTTTTGCCACCGAGCGAGCCAGCATCACGGGCGTGGTGCGTGACGTTTCCAGTGGGGACACTCTTGCCGCAGCGATAGTACGCGTGCTCGGAACCTCCTTTGGGACTATCACGAACGAAACCGGCATCTACTCGCTTGTTCTGGATAAGGGTGAACGGGCGCTGGTCTTCAGTTCACTGGGATACCGTGCGGACACGGTAGCGCTTCGGCTTACCGCGGACACGGTCCTCCACGTTCCCCTTGTCCGGTCCCCGATCGTGCTTCCCGAAGTGGTTGTCTCCTCAGAGGATCCAGCGCTCGAGATCATTCGAAGGGCGATAGTGAACAAACAGCGCTGGCGGGATCGGCTCACTTCGTACGAGCTGGATGCCTTCACCCGCCAGACACTCTTTCGCGACACGTCGATCGCGAGCATCACAGAGTCCTACACCAGGGGGTACTGGCGGAAAGGAGATACTCTGCGGGAGATCGTGGTTCAGAGGCGGCAGACCGCGAACATTCCCGAGAATAGCAATTTCGCGTCGGTCGGGAGAATCCTGGATTTTGGAGAAGAGAGAATCCGATTTGCAGGGTACAGCTTTGCCGGCCCTATAGCCGATGACGCTTTCGACTACTACGACTACAAGCTGCTCTCGACCCGGGGGTCAGGTGGGGAGGAGGTGCACGAAATCCAGATCCTCCCGCGTTCACGAACAGACCCACTCTTCAGCGGAACAATCGGTATTGCGGGGAGATCGTATGCCCTGATCGGCGTGGAGGTGAGCCCGAACGAGGCATTCCTCCTGCCGTTTGTCAAGAAAGGTGTTCTCCGGTACAGACAGGAATTCAGCCTCTACGACCGTTTCTACTGGATGCCTGTTGACATCCGTATCGAAGGGGAGTTCGAAGTCGGAGTTCTGGGTTTCTCGATTCCCAGGATCACATTCCATCAAACATCCGTGATCTACGGCTACAAGATCAACACGACGCTTCCAGACAGCATCTTTCAAAAGCCGCGTTTCTCTGTTGATTCGGTCTCGGTGCGTTCAGATTCGACACTCTGGCAGGGAGTCGATGTGCTCCCGCTGAGTCCCCGTCAGGAGAAGGCCTATGGCGAGCTGGACAGCACGCAGACTCTGGACGTTCAGTTCCGACCGGGGGGCATGACAGCGACGCTGGGGGCGGGCTCTTTGACCGGTTCGATTCTCCGGTATTCGGACATTGGATTTAACAGGGTCGAGGGGTTCCGGCTGGGAGCCCGCGTCGATGTCGACAGCATATTCGGCGTCCTGGATTTTCGGACCGGGTTTGCGTACGGCTTTTCGGATCGGGTGACGAAGTATCTTGCCGGTCTGACGGTATTTACCTCGGAGGAGAGGGTGTTCGGCATCGGCGGCGATCTCTATCGGCGGATCGACCACCGGCCTGATCTAGGGTACTACGGGAAGGTCCTCAACTCCTTCACCAGCGTTTTTGAAAAGAACGACTATTGGGACTACTACCGTTCTGATGGCTGGAACATTTTTGTGACCGGGAGACCTTCCCCGGTGATGACAGCCAGGCTCTCTTTCGCTTCTGAAGAACACCGATCCATGAGAAACACCACCGACTTCAGCATCCTCTTTCCGTCGCGTGACTTTCGCAGGAACCCCCCTGTGGAAGAGGGCCGGTTCAATGCTCTGCGTGTCTGGGCCCGCTTTGGATCCGATCCGATCCCCCTCGAGCTCATCTGGAGGGATGCCCTGGAACTCGCGGTTGAGTACTCCAAACCGTCTCTCACGGGAGGCGATTTCGATTTTCTGCGCTACCACGCCGTGGGCTCGATTGCCGTTCCGACCTTCGGACGGAGTTTCCTCTTGAGACCGGTGCTCCGGGTCCGGGTCTCTGCGGGGTCCTCGTCAGGGAATCTTCCGGCGCAAAGGCTGTTTGATCTGGAATCAAACCTGAGCGGTATAGCCCCGTTCGGGGTCTTGCGGGGCGTGAGGGTGAAGGAGTTCAGCGGGACATCGTTTGTGTCGGCGAACGTTGAGCACAACTTCCGTTCCATTCCGTTCCTTGCGCTCGGCGTACCGTTCCTCTACGAAAACAACCTGGAACTCGTTCTTCAGGGGAGTGCCGCAAAGGCCTGGAACAGGAGCCCGTACCCCGTGACACCGACCGACGGCTGGTATTACGAGGTTGGCCTTGGGATCAGCCGTATTTTCGAGATCTTTCGCGCAGACTTCACCTGGAGGCTTTCAGACCCGAAGGGCGTCCGACTCACCTTTGCGACAGCGACCATACTGTAGGGCAGGATCCCGATATGCAGGACCCGAGACTTTCCCAGAGAAAATCCTTACCTTCTCCCAGAGATTTCTGTCACAAGACATGGGTTCCCGTGGGCGGCAAGAAGATCCTTGTTCTGGGCGCGACTGGATACATTGGCGGCAGACTCGTACCGCGCCTGGTTGATGCCGGATACCCGGTGCGCTGTATGGTGCGGGATCCGAGGAAGATGGAGGGGAGACCCTGGAAGAATGTCGAGGTCGTAGAGGGAGATGTTCTGGACAGATCCTCGCTTCGGCGTGCCTCAGATGGCTGCTCGATCGTCTACTACCTCATTCGGGCAATGGGTAGAGGTGAAGAGCTGCCTGATGGGGAGGATAGAGTCGGTGCCAGGAACATGTGTGAGGTTGCTGCAGATGTCGGGATGGATCGGATCATCTATCTGGGGGGTGTAGGAAGGGGAACTCCCGGACTCTCTCCCATTCTTCGAGGCAGGCGTGAGGTTGGCGAAGTTCTTGCATCAGGTAGCGTGCCGGTTACCGAACTCCGTGCCGCAATGGTTGTTGGTTCCGGGAGCGCGTCCTTTGATATGATGCACGCCCTGGTCAACAGGTTGCCCATCCTCCTTCTGCCAAAGTGGGCGTCCACCCGCCAGCAACCGATTTCCACCAGAGATGTGCTCTACTATCTGGTTGCGAGCCTCGGCGTGCAGGAATCAAAGGGTGCTGTCATTGACATCGGCGGGTCAGATATCTTGAGCACGAAGGAGATGATGGATCGATTCGCGCGGATCCTGGAGCTGAAGAGGCTGATGTTCGTGTTGCCGGTGCATCTCCCGAGGCTTTCGGCATTCTGGGTGAATCTTGTCACACCCATACCGGCTTCCGTTGCCCGCCGTATTGTGGAATCTTTGAGATCGGAGATGGTCTGCTCAAAACAGGATGTGCAATCACTCTTTGAGCATCAACCGAGGGGGTTCGACGAAGCTGTGACACACGCACTGAAACGGGTGCGGGATCTGGACATAGAGACAACCTGGTCAAATGCTACACACACCACGTTCGAGGATGTGGATCTGGAGGAGCAGGCCCAGTTGCTCTCCAATACCCAGCGCATCGAAATGAGTGGTCCGGCCGAGAGGGTTTACAACGTCTTTGTCAGCATCGGGGGAGCGAACGGATGGTACTATGCAAACATCCTCTGGCGAATCAGGGGATTTCTGGACAAAGTCGTGGGGGGGGTGGGGTTGCGACGTGGGCGACGGCACCCCTTTGAACTCGTCCCGGGTGACGCTCTTGATTTCTGGAGGGTTGAATCGGTCGAGCAGGGGAAGAAGGTAACTCTCCGGGCGGAGATGAAAGTTCCCGGCCGGGCATGGCTGGAGTTCAGCGTTGAACCTCTCGGTGTGCAGCGCTCACTCTTCACCCAGACAGCCCTTTTCTATCCTCGGGGGGTGTGGGGGCTTCTCTACTGGTACGGGATCTACCCGGTCCACATTCTGGTTTTTCGTGGTATGGCACGGGCCATAGCTCGGAATGCGGAAAAGGGGTGAAAACGCCCCGGGTTTGAATCCTTTGGAATTATCTGTGAGATTGGGTATATTCTACGGTTTTTGATCAAGGATGGAGGCATCACGATATCGTGGCCCGTCGAAGGAAAACAGACAAAGAGATCGATGCGCTGATCGGTGAGTTGCGCTCGCTCGCGTACAACCTCTGGTGGTCATGGAACCCGGCCGCTCAACAGATCTTCCGGGAGCTCTCTCCTTTTTTCTGGGAGCACGTCAATCACAACCCGGTGGAGGTCATCAACTGGATCAGCGGGCAGGAATTGCGCGGGAGACTGCAGAACCCCGAGTTCTTTGAGAGGGTGCAGAAGGTGTGCAAGGGTTTTCATGCGTATCTGAACAGTCCAAGGACGTGGGGAGCGAGGAACGCTAAACCGTTGAAGAATGCTCCTGTGGCATACTTCAGCGCAGAATTCGGTCTGCATGAGAGCCTGCGCATCTATTCCGGAGGACTGGGGTTGCTCGCGGGCGACCACGCAAAGTCCGCAAGCGATCTGGGGATTCCGTTTGCAGGTGTGACCCTGTTCTATCGCCAGGGTTACTTCCAGCAGCAGATTTCGAACGACGGCTGGCAGCTGGAGCGCTATCCCAGCCACGACCCCGCGAAACTCGCCATCAAGCTCGTGCGTGACAGGAAAGGGGATCCGCTTGTTCTCTCCGTGGAGATAGGCGATGACGTGGTATACTTCCAGGGCTGGGAAGTCCGGGTCGGCCGGGCGAGCGTGTTTCTCCTGGATACCGACCTGCCCCAGAACGAACAGCGTTTTCGCGACCTGACCGCCCACGTGTACGGTGGTGACCAGTGGAACCGTATCTCCCAGGAAATCGTGCTCGGGATCGGGGGTGTTCGATTCCTCCGCGCTCTGGGCATCACGCCATCCGTGTTCCATATGAACGAAGGACACTCGGCGTTCCTGACACTGGAGCTGCTTCGGGAACAACTGGAGGCCAAAAAGGCTCCCGCCCGGGCCGTTGAGTTCGTACAGAAGCACTGTGTGTTCACCACACACACACCGGTGCCGGCAGGTCATGACCGTTTCGAGCCCACTCTCATGGACGGCGCGTTGCGCCGCTTTGCGTCGTCACTCGACATGTCGACCGACCAGATGATGGGCTTCGGGCAGATCAAGCCGGAGGACAAGAACGAGAGCTTCACGATGACCGTGCTGGCGTTGAAGATGAGTCGGAAGGCTAATGCCGTGAGCGAGCTGCACGGAAGAACGAGCCGGGAGATGTGGAAGGACCTCTACCCGGAGACACCTCCCTCGAAGGTGCCGATAGGCCATATCACGAATGGCGTGCATGTTGCGGGTTGGGCATCACCCACCGCGTCCCGGTTCTGGAGCAGACATCTCGGGCCACGCTGGATCGAGAAACTCACCGATCGTGCGTTCTGGAAGGATGCGTTGAAAGTAAAGAATATCTCAGACGAGGAGCTGTGGACGTTGCGCACCGGGCTTCGGAGGGAACTCGTTGAGTTTGCCCGAAAGCGTCTTCGCGATCAACACCTCAGACAGAATGCAAATGACTTCGACGTCTATGAAAACGTCCTTTCTCCTGACGTCCTGACCATCGGTTTTGCCAGGAGGTTTGCGACATACAAGCGTGCTCCGTTGTTCTTCCGCGATCTCGAATGGGCTATCCGCACGTTGCACAATGCCGAGCGTCCCGTGCAGCTGATCTTTGCGGGGAAGGCCCATCCCAGGGACGATGCCGGAAAACGGTTCATCCAGGAGATCGTGAATTTTGGCAAGCGCGTGGACCTCTTCGGCCGGGTGGTTTTTCTAGAGGACTATGATATCAATGTGGCCCGCTTCCTCGTGGCGGGAGCAGACGTGTGGCTCAATACGCCACGGCGGCCCATGGAAGCGTGTGGGACAAGCGGGATGAAGGCGATGATACACGGCAGCCTCCAGGCTAGCACGATGGATGGGTGGTGGCGCGAGGCGTTCGACGGGAAGAACGGATGGAAGATCGGAGAGGATGTGGCCGCAGGGTCGGAAGAGCTTCAGGACGAGATCGATGCAATGTCTCTTCGCAGCATACTGGACAACGAGGTCATTCCTCTCTTCTACGATCGCGGGCGGGGCGGAATTCCACACAAGTGGCTGAGAAAAGTGCGTCACGCGATGGCGACGTTAATCCCGGCGTACAATACGCACCGCATGGTCATGGAGTACACGAAGGAGTTTTATCTACCGCCGAAGAAACGGTAGTGCATACGGGAAAGCTTGGCCGTACGGTCTGGAGGAGTCGTCGTTGACAGAAAGGAGGGCGATATGAAACAAGCCGTGACGTTTGCGGCAATGCTGGCCCTGCTCGTTGCCGGTTGCACTGCTGGTGGAGGTGGTGATCTGGTCGTGGTCTCGAAAACGCTCCAGAAGCAGACGCATACTGTTGGGTCTGAGTTCGGAGCAATGGGGACGTCCGTCGAGTCGCTCTTCTGGATCGAGGGAAGATTGAAGAACGGCGACCAGGAGGAGAAGAAGAACGTAGTCATCCGCTTCAAATGCACGGACGGTACCAGCACACACATACTGGTGGCGCAGGTTCCGAAGGTGGCCCCTGGTGCTACCGTGCAGTTCAAGACCAGGAGATTTCGAACTCCTGCCGACATTCAGATGCTGGACGAAGAGCCGGAGATCTACACCGACTGACCCCCGCCTACTTCATGAGGACGAGTTTCTTTACGTCCACGAAAGAGGAGTTCTTGCCCCCGCCGCTGATCTGGGATTGGAGGCGGTAAAAATAGACTCCGCTCGCGAGATTTCGGCCGTCAAGCGTAACCGATTTGAAGCCTGCCTCCTCGACCCCATTAACCAGAGTTGCCACAAGCCTCCCGACGACATCGTAAACTTTTAGCGAGACATAGGCATCCCGTGGGAGCTGATACTGGATGACCGTTGACGGGTTGAAGGGATTGGGAAAATTCTGGTTCAGACGGTGGAGGGCCGGGAGGAGGGGCGGGTCCGGTACACCGATGTCTGTCAGTATGGCAAAGGACTGACTCCAGAAACCGGCGACGAGACCTCCTCCTCCTCCAGAACTCGGGCCGGGAGCGGGCTGACCGAGCGTGCCGACGACCACAGAGCCGTCGCCGGTTGCTATGCCACCTCCGTTGCCAACGACGCCCGAGACAATTTGAGTCTGTGCCTGACCCGCGGCGGCTGCGATCAGCGCCGGCACGAGCAGCGTCAGGATTCGTAGTGATTGATGCATTGCTTTCAACTCCGTTAGCGTTTTCAGAGGTCGATGTGGTTGAGGTTGACCCTATTGCTCTTTCTCATTCTTGAGCGATTCGGTCAGCCTGGCGGCTTTCTCTTCCCAGAGGCTTCTGATGCCCATCGAGGCGGGCAGGCCGTAGACGTCTGGGTGGAGGTACTTCCCTCTTTCTCCCATTGGCTTTTCTACCTCTACCCGTACGCGGTGCTGTGCGGCGTACGGGTCTTTCCGAATGCCGGTCACCTGCCAGGAAACCTCGAGACCGGGAGCTCCGCCCGCGATCCTAAAACGATTGTTCTGGACCTTGTCTGCGACATAGACGGGTGCGTATCCCCCGACGCAGGTGAGCTGGTAACGGAAATCGTCGTTCAGCGCACCAAACCACTCCGGGAGCTCCACCCAGCCCTCCCCGCTTCCGTCAAGCGATGTATTCCCGTTGTAGATGTTCATCATGTCCGGGGATTCGACAAACGAGTGGTAGAGATACTTGTTTGCCGGGTCCAGGGGATGATCGATCTTGAATGTTCCGGATGATTTGCTCAGCGAACCCTGTACGTCGACATTCCCATGGAAGAGACCAGCGGTGGCACCTTGGCCGAGCACCCCGATGCCGTTGCTGCTCGAGTGATTGAACCAGCCGGCCGGGTTCGGGTTGGCTTCTCTCGCGGTGTAGGCGTAGAAGTTCGTACCGAGGCCAGTACTGTAGAAGAGCCCCGCAGTCTCGTTGCTCATTTGGTTGTTGATCTGGACCTCAAGCCCCCGACCGGTGCCGGTCTGATTTAGGCCAAAAGCCCTCCCGACATGCTGGGCCTCGAGGTTGAAGAGGATCTCTGTGCTGGTTGGATTGAATCCCTTAACGGAAAGCGCCGACCCCGCACCGCTGTAGGCCAACAGGAAGCCTGGTTCCGTGGAGAGGGTATTGCCGTAGTTGAGATAGAAGCCCCGACCCAGGCCTGAGTACCCCAGAGAAAAGCCATGCCCGGTGGCGTCGAGGTTCGTGTACTTGAGGTCCATTCCGGTACCGCTGCCGGAGTAATCATACTGGAAGCCGACTGTAGCGCTCAGCTTATTTGTGTACCTGTAACTCGATCCGACGCCGATACCATTGTATTCGTAGTCGATTCCGGTCGCCTCATTGCTCGAATTGGTTCCTCGAACCCAGAAGGCGTTTCCGGTTCCTTCGTGCTGGATACCAGCAGCAGGCTCTGTCTGGACACCAGGTGTTTGGACCAGGAACGAAGAATAATTGCGGCCCGTTGGTAGATTTGAGATAAACTCAGACGATACACGTAGACCGGTGCCGGATCCCGAGCGTCTCACGTCTACGAGAGGGGAATTGCTCACTACTACGGAGGGGCCTCCTCTCGCGGATCTGGATGGGGAAAGGGAGTCCGCTATGTTGGTAACCAGGATCCCTCCACCACCACCGGCCAGAACCTGTACGGTAGCTACGGTTGTGTCGAGACTTGGACGCAGGAACGTTGCGGCTGCCCCTGTTCCTGTGTTTGTCACCGCCAGGGCAGATGAACTGCTCTGCGTTGCTCCAGAAAAGGGGAGAGTGAGTGAGCCGCCCCCACCCGTTGCAGAGATGATCAGCGTATCTCCCGCGCTGCTGACGGTAACGTTGGACCCGCCGGCCAGAACCACGTCGTCCCGTAACCCGTTGATGCTCTTCACGACCTTCCCGGAATCCACGTCGCCCGCTTTGAGACTGTACGGTGAGGACGTGAGCGGCGTTCGAGGGCTGAGCTCGCTTCCTCCGTTGACGGAGATACCCAGCCAGTACTGGCTGTCAAAGGGAAGGCCCAGGGGGGCGGTGCTCCCCAGAATGGCGGTGAAGAGGCCGTTGGAGAACAATACACTCTGTGTCTCTTCCCAGATTGCCGTTCCTCCTGAGCCGGTGTCATAGAGGCGGAACGTGAGCGCGGCGGATGTATCGGTCGAGGGATTGCCGCTTCCGTCTCCCAGGACACCCTGGTAGCTGATCGTTTTGGGCACCTCGGCGAGGGCGGCAGCGGTTCCGATCGCGAGAATAAACAGGGTCAACAGTACGGATGTCTTCATAGGATCTCCTCCCTAAAGGGACATTATTACTTGATGAGAATAAAACTTCTGGTCTGAATGAATGAGTTCGCCGACAACCTGTAATAGTAGACCCCGCTGGCGAACTGCGCACCATCAAAGGGAACGGCATACGATCCCGCGGGCTGTGACTCCTGGACCAGAGAACCGATTCTCTGTCCCAGAGAGTTGTAGACGGTAAGGCTGACGAACGACATTTCGGGTATATCATACCGGATTGTAGTTGCCGGGTTGAACGGATTGGGATAGTTCTGGAAGAGCAGAAACTCTTCCGGTATCCCTTCGGCGGACTCCGTCACGTCCACCGTGCCTGACGGATCCAGGATTGCCAGAGCCCAGTCACTGAACCCCTCAACCCCTGTCGCGGTAATGGTCCGTTTTGTGCTGTCGACAATGGTGTTGGGATAGACCGTCCACGGTTTGGTACTGTCCTCTCGATGGACTACGCCCAGATCTTTGACCCCGAGGAGTGAATCGATCTCGGGGCGGTAGGTGAATGTCAGGTTGAACTTGAGATCCGTCTTGAGCGTGTCAACGTCGATGGTCCAGTATCGCCGGGGGGAGACGTACTGGATACCGGTCCCGAGATTCCATGACTTGTCAGTCGTCCACTGTAACCCGACACGGTAGGTAAGGGTTGTGTCGATCGGAGGGTCCTGTTCGATAGAGAGGTCGGCGCTCGGGAACTCTGTCCTCGGTGAATCTGGTTTCTTTTTTTCGAACACATAGATACGTGGATCCATTGTCTCATTCATGGTTCGGATTCCACCCCAAAGCAAAGGGTTCTGTTGTCGCATCCAGTAAAACGCTTCCACTTCAGAAATACCCGAAATGCCATCGGTTTCCGCCTGCGGATCACCATAGCATAAGAGGTAGAACCAGATAAACGCGTTTGGCTCGATGATGCTGCCTGTTCCAGTCTCGATTGGATAACTCCAGCTCAATGTGTCACTCCTTGAAGCCGTTATGATTACCGCATACTCGAAATCGAGGAATCCATCGATGCCACGAAACGAGCTGATTGTTGTGCCGGAGTAGCACGCATCGACTGTGACAACTATGCTGTCGGTTCCTGTTTCTGAAAGCTTGCGGAACAGCTTTGCGTACGTGAGCTGATCCGATGATGTTGAGTCTCTTGAAACCATCCGAAATCTGCCTCCATGGCCAGAATAATAGTAGTAGATCTTGCGATACTTGCCGGCCATCGAGTCCAGTTGATCGCAGACCTCTTGTTTGCTGGCATTTGGCAGCTGCACAACGCTTGTGAGGCGGGGTCCCAGCTTTTCCTTGCGCAGGTTTGCTTCCATGAAGTCAAGATCGTTCTGGAATCGCGCATCCCGTGGTTTTGTGATGGCGCCCGACACTAGAACTGCGTAGACAGAATTGCCAGCCACCGACGCGGCGGAGTCTGTCAAGCTAGTTGGGTTGCCGATGTTCTCGGCAGGACGAGGCGTACCATAAACCAGGTCAGCCGAATCGACGTGGAAGGCGGTGGGAAAGGAATCATTGATCATCGGCCACCACTGAACGTGGTCACAGGTGAGTGAGCTGTCGACGGGATTGATGAGCACAAATGTTCCCGGATGCGCGTATCCGGCACCCTTGTAGAAATCAACGTATCCAAACCATTTCGGCGCATCGAGGCCGACCTTGTACTCGGTCTCGTCAAAAGACGCCAGCGTGTCACCGGGCTGCAATGGCTGCCACCCCATGAAGCCCCAGGTGAGGGACGTGTCGGGTGCGACCTCGTCGATCTTGTCACGCAAGAGCCAGGTTGCTGTGGGTCGTCCGAGAAACGCTATGACATCTCCCGTTGTCGAGTTGTTGCTGGTGTCGATATCATCGGCAAAGTCAACACGGAGCGACAATTTGTATTGCCCTGTGAAATCGACTTTCCACCTGGATGTTTTGAGCGTGTCGAACGAAAACGGGGCGAGGTCGGTCTTTTTAATCGTGTCTTCAAACACCAGGTTGAACCATCTGTCCCGAATCGTGAAATACGACGTGTAGAGATCTGCAGTGAGCACGTTTGCATTCTCGATAACGAACTCGGTTTCCACCGAGTCTTCGATATAGACGGTCTGGGTCTGGAGCCGGAAACGTGCAGTGAGGTCTGTCGCATGGGCCACCTGCAGATCGCTTGTCGAGAGCACGATTGAGACGGCGAACACAACCGAAAGAGTATTACAAAGCTTCATGATTTCTCCGTGAGAATGCAGGGCCACGAGTGCAACCGTTGCTGTGCAGAGCGAAGTATGACGACGATGGACCGAAGAAAGGAGAGGGGTGACTCGAGAAGGGGTGCGGGGGGATGGTTCAGTTTCTCATAGTGGAGATATGCACGTGCGAACACGATGCGCGCCCCTGCAGGTGATGTTGGAAGGAACAGACAAAAAGGAATCTGTGATTAATATAGAGAAGCAGCATCCCGGCGCAACAACACGATTGGGTAGGGGGGGGGCTACATGATGAGGGAGGGCGTCAGATTTCGCCCCGGAGGGATTTGGTGATGACCTCAGCCTTTGAGTGGACGTGCAGCTTCTTGTAGATGTTCTTGATGTGGAATCGGACGGTGTCGGACGAGATGTGCATCCTGTCGGCAATCAGCTTGTAGCTGAGTCCGTCGACCAGGCCCACGACGATTTCCTTCTCGCGGGGGGAGAGCAGAGAGCTGGGCGCGGATGACTCCCTTGGTCCAAAGAACTGTATGACTTTCCGGGCGATCTGAGGGGACATCGG
The DNA here is from genome assembly GCA_049670805.1 of Bacteroidota bacterium. GTDB lineage: Bacteria > Bacteroidota > Ignavibacteria > UBA10030 > UBA6906 > JBATTW01. The sequence continues at coordinate 19,584 of JBATTW010000402.1, read as the reverse complement.
GGCGCCTCCGGCATGAAGCGCCTCGATGGACTCCTTGATTTCCGGCAGGGGTGTGTTCTTCAACAGGTATCCTGACGCCCCAGCGCGTAGCGAATCAAAGATCTTGTGCGGGTCTTTGTAGACCGTCAGCATGATGATGTCGATATCAGGGTACATCTCCTTGAGGAGCCGTATCCCGCTGATCCCGGACATTCCGGGCAGGCCGATATCCATGAGTATGATGTTGGGCAACGGCTCCTGTTTGAGCTGGGTGAAGAGTGCCTCTACCGAATCGCATGCGATCTTGCAGGAAAGGTCCGGCTGGGTATCCAGGTAGCGGCGGATGACGTCACGGATATCTGCGTCATCCTCGACAATGGCGATGTTGATCATATCAGAAGATAGTGCGGAATTCATAAAAGGAAACCCCCATAATGATGTAGTGAGGCTAGAGAGGAGCCCTGACCAGCCGGATTCTCACACCGTTGTCTTCGGATACGGTCAACTCACCGTCAATCCTCTGTGCGCGCATCTTCATGTTCCGGAGCCCCTGCCCGCTCCTCCGGGTTCCGCCGGGAAAGCCCTTCCCGTTGTCCCGGATATCCATCACAAAAGACCCGCCCCTGTTGGACAACCGGATCGTGACCCGGGAACCTCCGGAGTACTTTGCGGCGTTGGTGACGGCCTCCTTGAAGATGAGAAAAACGTTCTCGCGGAGGATCACCGTGAGTTTGCCGTGATCGTCAAGGCCCTCGATCTGAAAGTCCGCTTCCATCTGTTGTGCTGCGAGCACGCCGGAGGCCGTGTCCCTCATCCGGTCAACGAGATCTCCGATCGTGTCGTTCCGGGCGTCAATGGACCAGATGATGTCGCTCATGGTCGTCACAGTGTTTCTGCTCATTTCGCCTATCTTGCCCGCAAAATCGGCTGTTGAAGTTCTGTCCGGGTTGTCTTTCAGAAGATCGGAGTAGAGGGCGATCTTCGTGAGTGATGACCCCACCTCGTCATGGAGGTCACTTGCGATACGGACCCTCATACGCTCGATCTCAACGAGTTTCTTCAGCCTGAAGCGATAGAGCGTCCAGAGAGCCAGCAGTGCCGCAATGCCGAGGAGGGCTTCGAACCACCACATCTCCCAGACGGGAGGGACGATGGTGATGATGAGAGAAGTTCCCGTATCGTTCCAGACGCCGTCACTGTTTGTACCGCGGACCTGGAACCTGTATGTACCTCCATTGAGGTGAGAGTAGCTTACGAAACGCCGGTTTCCGGCAACGACCCACCCCCTGTCGATTCCCTGCATCCAATACTCGTATCGGTTCTTCTCGGGAATGCTGTAGTCGAGGGCGGCGTACTCTATGGAAAAGAAGAGCTGGTCGTGGTCGAGGGTAATGGAGAGAGGTTTTGTGGGCACGAGTCGAACGGGTTTTCCGAAGACCTTGAACTGTGTGATGACGACCGGCGGCCTGTGCGGGTTGTCGAGGATGCTGTCCGGGTGAAATGCATTGAAGCCGTTGTTGCCACCGAAGTACGCGTAGCCATTCTGATCCTGTGCGTACGCCCCTTTGTTGAAGGCGTGTCCCTGGAGTCCGTCGAACACATCGTAGTTCCGGAATGTGTTGGCGCGCGGGTCGAATCGTGTGAGACCCGAACCGGTGCTCAACCAGAGGCGACCCAAAGCATCCGGGAGGATGCCAAATACGGTGTTGTTGGGAAGGCCGTCTCGCTCGGTAATGCGTCGGAAGCTGACGTGGTCGAAGCGGTTCAGGCCATCCTGTGTTCCGAGCCAGAGGTATCCCTGGTTATCTTCAGCCATGCAGAGGACGGTGTTGCTGCTGAGCGACGCGGTGTCCGCCGGGTTGTGCCCGTAGCGGACAAACCGGTCGGTGACGGGGTCATACCGGTTCAGATCGGCACCCCAGGTCCCGACCCACAGATTCCCGCGACTGTCTTCGAAGAGGGACCAGATGTGGTGCCCGCTCACGGTGGTGGAATCCACCGGGTCGTGCCCGTAATGGACGAACTGCCGGGTGGCCGGATCATAGCGGTCAAGCCCACCTCCGTTGGTGCCGATCCACAATGTGCCCTCCCGTGTTTCCAGAACGGATGTGACGTCGTCAAGCGCGAGACTCCCGGGGTTCGCAGGGTCATGCCGGAAGTGCTGAAACGAGCCGGTGGCACGGTCATACCGGTTCAGTCCGCCGTCGCGTGTCCCGACCCAGAGATCCCCGTCGCGTTTCTCTGCAATGCTGAGAACGAGGTCGCTGCTGAGAGAGGCCGGGTCGGAGGAGCGGTGGCGGAAATGTCGAAAACTGTCTGACCCGGGGGGGCGGTAGTTGAGACCACCGCCGAGCGTTCCCACCCAGAGCCCGCCCCCGCCGTCCGCGTGAATGGCGTGGACTTCTCCGTCGCTCAGGCTGTTTGGATCGGTCGGCTGCGGAGAGAAGATTTGAAACTTGTGTCTCTTTGGATCGTAGCTGGAGACTCCTCCGGCCGTCCCCACCCAGAGGATCCCGGAGGGATCCTGGAAGAGCGACTGGACCTCGTTTGAGGGGATGCTCTGTGGGTCCGTCGGATCATGCAGGTATCGTATGAACGCTTTCCGATTCTCGTCGAGCCGGTTGAGGCCGGCATCATAGGTGCCAACCCAGACGGTTCCCCCGGGGTCGACGAAGACCGAACGGAGCATATTGCTGCTGAGACTGCCCGGGTCACCGGGGTTGTGCCTGTAGGTGGTGAATGTTCCGCTGGCACGATCGAGGCAGCTGAGTCCGCCTCCCCATGTTGCCAGCCAGAGGTTCTCGTGCGTATCGAGGCACATTGACCAGATTTTGTTCCCGCCCAGGCTGGAGGTATCCCCGGGATTGTGGAGAAACTGGCTGAGGCTCTCCGTCTCCCTGTCGAAGCGGGTCAGACCGTTCCACGTGCCTATCCACAGAATTCCCCGGCTGTCTTCAACGATGGATGCGACGCGGTTGTCGCTGAGCGTGTGAGGGTCGTCGGGGTCCGCCATGTAGCGGACAAAACGTGCGGACCGGTTCTGTCCGGAGCGTTGAGTGCTGTCCAGCCGATTGAGCCCGCCAAACCAGGTTCCGACCCAGAGGTTACCGTTTGCGTCTTCAAGTACCGCAGTAACGTTGTCGCTGCTCAGGCTGCTCGTGTCGTCGGGGTCGTGCCGGTAGGAAGAGAAACCGTCTCGGGACGGGTGATAGAGATTCAATCCGCCTTTGAACGTCCCGACCAGGAGGTCTCCTCTTCGGCTGCTCTGGAGCCGCCAGATGTAGTTGTCTGAGAGAGAGGTGCTCTGTCCGGGGTCATGCCGGTAGGATAGTACGGTGTAGCCATCGTACCTGTTCAGACCGTCCTCGGTCGCAAACCAGAGGTATCCCTGCTGATCGCTCACGATTGCATTGACCACGGATTGGGAGAGACCGTCGCTCGTGGTGAGATGGCGAAACAGGAGCTCTTCAGATGAAGTTTCAACCCTGATACAGAGTACCAGACACACAAGCAGGAGCAACGGTTGCCGTGCTTCTCTCATCCCTGGTTCTCCATCAGATCGACAACGCTCTGAAAGTGTGAGCCATAGAGGGATAGCAACATCTGTCGATCGTCCGTTGTGAGATCCACGATGCCGGCGGTATTCTCCCGTGCCTGACCGGGGGTTTTGATCCCGGGGATGATAGTTGACACCTCTTTGAAGCTGGAACAGAAGCCGAGTGCTAGCGAAGTCTTTGATGCACTGTTCCGTTTGGCGATGGTCCAGGCCTTCTCCAGGGGCGGCATCGCAGCCGCGAGCACCTCGGGTGTCAGCCGGAAGGCTCGGTGGTCATTCTTTCCGAAGGTTGTCCCCGGGTTGAACTTCCCGGTGAGAAGTCCGAACTGGAGCGGCATTCTGACGATGATGCCGTACCCTGCCTCTCGCATCCGCTCGAGGAGCGGGACGGCCCGCTGGTTGAGTATGTTCAGAACGAGCTGAAACCCGTTTCCCAGCTTCTGACGCATCATGTGGTCCGCTTCGGGGGCCGGCGTGAATGTGTTCAGCGAGAGCCCCCAGTAGCGGATCAAACCGCTTTGCTGCAACTGCTCCATGGCTTCAATGCAATCACCCTGCCGGAGGTGTCCCACCCGCGCGGAATGGAGCTGGTAATAGTCGATACAATCACGACGCAACCGTTTGAGGCTCTCTTTGCAAGAGCGGAGGATATGGTCCCTGCTGTAGTCCAGAGTTAGTGAACCATCTGATCCTTGTCGATGCCCAACCTTGGTGGCGATGACAATATCCTTCCGGTTTGCAAAGGCGTGACCGATGAGTTCCTCGGAGTGGCCAAACCCGTATACATCGGCGGTATCATAGAATGTAATTCCATGGTCAAAGGCTTCCCTGAGTGCCTGCGCCGATGTGGTGTCATCGACGATCCCCCAGCCGATGGGCTGGGAACCCGCCATGGCCGGTCCGCCAATAGCCCAGCCGCCGAATCCGATGGTGCTGACCCTCAGATCAGTCGAACCAAAGCGTCTCTGTTCCATCATTCAGTTTTTCATAATGTCGTTGGATCGTTGTCTCCAATCACTCCTCATCGACGAGCCAGCTATCCAGGAGCATGTCAGGCATATCCTCGATAAAGCGGGAAGGCTTTGAGAGAACAAGCCCCGTCTCACGATCGTAGATGTTGATGGGGTACGTAATGAAGAGATTTTCCTTTGCACGCGTGCAGGCCACGTACATCAAACGACGTTCCTCTTCCATGGTGTCATCATTTATGGCAGCGCGTGTGGCGGGGAAGCGGCCTTCGAGGGCGTAGATGACAAAGACGCTGTGCCATTCGAGACCCTTTGCGCTGTGGATTGTCGACAGGACGAGCTTCTCGTCGTCGCTGCTCGGCGAAGTGATGTCGGCAACACTCTCCGCCGCAGGTTCGAGGGCAATGTCGGCGAGGAAGGAGGTCAGCGTTTGGTACCGTTCGGTGATCTGCTGAAACATCTCCAGATCCTTCTTCCGCTTGTTGTAGTCGTCATATCTTCTTGTGAAGATTGGGTGGTAGTAGTCGAGGAGAGTCTGCACCTTGTCGGCGGGGGGGAGATGATCCGCGGCCATGGTCTTCAATGTGTCAAAGAGGTCGCGCACCCTACCGGGGTAGGCGCTGTAATCCGCCCAGAAGGCAGGGAGTGTGGTTGACGTTCCCGCGGTTCTCGTCGTGACGCGTCGCGCCAGGATATCTCCAATCACCTTCCGGGCGGTTCGAGGTCCAACGCCTTCGACGAGGAGCAAGATGCGGTTCCAGGCAACCGCGTCGCGAGGATTGTCGAGAACACGGAGGTAAGCGATGAGGTCCTTGACATGCGCGGTCTCCATGAATTTGAATCCACCGAACTTCACAAACGGAATGTTTGCCTTGCTGAGTTCGATCTCGAGATCGAAGGAGAGAAAGCCAGAACGAAAAAGGACAGCGATGTCATCCAGCGGGACGCCCTCCTCGCGGAGCTCCAGGACTTTCTGGACCACGAATTTGGACTGCTGATTCTCTTCCGACGCAACGACAATACTGGGAAGATCGCCTCCGGATCGACGGGTAAAGAGTTCTTTGGAATACTTGTGACGCTTCATGTGGAATCGACCCTTCCGCGGTCTGTTGCGTGGAGTGCACGGACGAGCATCCGGATGTACGCGGGCGTGGTTCCGCAACATCCACCGATGAACGAGGCGCCGGCCTCCTGCCAGCGGGTGGCGTGCAGGGCGTACTCGTCGGCCAGGACATCGCGGGTGAACTCCCAGCCCCTTTCCTGTTCAGGGAGGCCGACATTTCCGTAGACACCGAAGGGCAACGGCGTCGATCGCACAAGTCGGTCCATGGCAGCGGGGAGATGCCGAACCGAGGCGCAATTGAGCGAGACCGCTGCAGGGCCCAGCGGAGTTATCGCTTCTACGGCTTTCTCCATAGGTTCCCCGCCATAGAGATTCCCTCTCGCGTCGCAGAGAAAGCTGACCACGACCTCTCTTCCTGTGGCACACGCGGCCGCGCAGGCGGCGGTGATCTCTCGGAGCGTGCCCATTGTCTCCAGGAGGATGAAGTCCACGCCCGCACGTGCCAGACGGTTCGCGAGTTCTCCGTGTTCCTCCTCAAGTTCATCCCGCGGGGGAACGAGGTCAGGCCGGTAGCAGTCTTCCAGCGGTGCCATCGACCCCGCAAGGAGAATATGTCTGTCGGGGAAAGCCTCGCGTGCCTGCCGCGCGATCTCCGTGGCCCGTTCCGTCAGGAGGGCAGACTCGTCCGGCAGCCGCGCCCGGAGGAACGTCCGGCGTGTCGTCCGGAATGTATTGGTGGTGATGATGTCGGAACCCGCTTCGATGTACTCCCGGTGTACCGCGAGCACGACCCCGGGGCTGGTTTTCAAAGACCGGGCCGACCAGAGAGGGAGACCGGTATCAACGCCTCTCCGCTGCAGTTCGGTTCCCATGGCCCCATCCAGGATCAGGGGCCGCTTTTCCTGCAGGGCCCGTGCGAAAGGGTGAGCCGTCATTCGCGTGCCTGTCGGAGGATCTCGTTGGTCAGATTGAGAATCGCTTGCGTGCTGCGATAGTTCTCCTCCAGCTTGATCGTTTTGCAGTTTTCGAATTCCTCAGGAAACTCCAGTATGTTGCGGATGGTTGCGCCGCGGAACGAGTAGATCGCCTGCGAATCGTCTCCCACAACCATGATGTTCCGATGTCTGTCGGCAAGCTGGAGAACGATGTCGGCCTGTATTTTGTTCGTATCCTGGTATTCGTCCACCATAATGTATCTGTACCGATCGGAGAGGGAACGCTGCACCCTGTCATGGTCGCGCAGAAGTGCGCGAAGGTGGAGAAGGAGGTCGTCGTAATCCATCAGGTTGTGCTTCGCCTTGTAGAGTTCATAGGCTTTCTGCAGCGCGGTGATGTCGCCCAAGTAATCCGCAAAGTGTGAGTACTCGTTTTCGACAACCGTCTTGATGGATTCGATGGTGTTCACAGATTTTGAGAACATGTCAAAGAGTGTTTGCTTTCGTGGGAAACGTCTCCGACGCGTGTCCAGCTTCATTTCTGTCCGGAGCAAATTGACGACATCTTCAGCGTCGCTCTGGTCCAGAATCGTGAAGGAGGGTTCGAATTTGATCAACGGAGCATACTGTCTCAGCACAAGGTTGGCAAACGAATGGAAGGTTCCGCCGGCGACCTTTTCGCAGCGGGAATCAAGGAGAACAGAAGCCCGCCGCAGCATTTCCTGCGCAGCGCGGCGTGTAAAAGTCAGAAGGAGGATGGTCTCGGGTTTCACGCCGAGTTCGACCAGGTACGCGACCCGAAACGTAATGGTGCGGGTTTTCCCGGTACCCGCACCAGCGATGATCAGGTGAGGACCGTTGACGGAGGTGGCAGCCTCGTACTGCGCCGGGTTGAGTTCGTTCCGGTAGTCAACGAGGAATTGCTTCCGCGGCGGGGCCGAGGGCTCCTCCTGAAAAACCGACTTCTTGAGTGTGTATCTCTTCATTCCCTGGGAATGCTGCGCCCCTCGATGTACATTGGCTGGAATTCAACAGTGGAGCCGTTTCGTTCGACGATCTCACGGATGCGCATCTCGGCGGTCGTCCGGGCCTCTTCCAGGATTCCTGAAGCCTCAGCCCGGGAGTATGCAGTCCCGGTGAGCTCCTCCACAGCTTTTTCCCGATCCTCGTCGGATATCCGGTTCCACCATCCGCTCTCGTCTCGGAGAATGTCATACCGGTCCATCTGGAGCGAGAGGAGCTGGGGAGGGGGGAGTGACGCGATCACCCTCAGCGGATTCTTTCGAATATCGACCTCAAAAGGCTGGCGCAGGTCGAACCCCGCCTTGCCGGTGTACACCCCCTTTAAGTGAAGCGTTTTTGTGCTGCCCAGCCAGGTGTGCGACCAGAGATGGTCAACGGTGATCGTCCGCGAGACCGTTGCCACTTCGAGGATAGGTGTGTTTTGCTCGATGACAACGGTCTGCTCGATGCTGACGCGGGGGGTGAAGTTGAACAGCTCACGAATCCCGTCCGCAGTGTTCTGGGCGAGATCAGTCGGGGCCTTGACGAGGACGATGTACGCCGCAACCGCCACCCCGACGAGGAGGATAGCCGATACCGCGGCACCCACGATCGCTCCGATGCGCTTTCCCGAGTTGCTCTGTGATCGTATCACTCCGGTGGTTCCTGTTTCTTCCGGAAATACTTGAATCCTGCAAAGCCGAGTGCAAGAACTCCGACGGCCGTCCCGGTGATGGGGGTGGGAACAGCTGCCAGTACACCCAGAAAGGATGATACGGCCAGCGCCCGTCCGGTGGTGTCACCTTTCATGAACTTATGGATGAAGAACGAAGGGAGCCCGACCGCCAGAAAGGCAAGGGGGATGGTTGCAGCCCAGGTGACCACCACCCAGTCTGCGAGTGTCCAGAGGTTATCGATGACAATGAGAAGAAGCGCAGCAATCGGGTGGATCAGCGGCGCGTCCCGTGCTGTCTGCTCCTCAGAGCTTTTCAACTGGATATGTGTCGAGGATGTCAAGGATTGCCTCGATGGTTTGTGGAGAATTGCCTTCGGCTCGATTATTCACGTAAGCGTAGAGGGTCTTTCCCTCGGCGATGCAACGGCTGACGCTCTCGGCGAGCCCGGTTCGGAGATCGGTGTTTTCTTCCTTGATGGTGTCATAGGGCTGGAAAATGTGGACCGCTTGCTGATAGGATCTGCCCGGCTTCAAGAGCGCACGCGCGACCGAAAACTGGGCGGTGAGCACTCCGGCAAGTTCTATCTGCTCGACGATGGGAGGCATTCTCATCCAGTTGTTCAGCAGGTGGGCCACACCGTGAGAAGAAAGCATCGTCAGGTAGTCCGCGGTCAGGTAGTCCCTGTTGCGCAGCTCGATCGCGTAGTCATACCCCTCCGGAAGTTGTGCGAGAAAGGCATCGATGAGTTCCAAATAGACTTCATAGGTGATACCCGAATTCGGATAGAACGTGGAAAACTCGAAGATAATAACGCCGCGTTTCCTCTTTAGCCGTTCGATAGGTTCGAGGAAAGCTCTCTCGAAGAGGCTGGCGTTCAGGAAATCGGGGTTCTCGGTTCCGGCGTTTTTGCCGTGTCTCGGAAGATTCGGGTATCGCTTTATGGTGATCCGGTCTGTGACTTTGAGGGACACCGTGAAGTTGTCCGGTGTCTGTTCGTGGATGATGTGCATCTTCTCCGGGCTGGGGAAGTCGTAGAGTGCGAAATCAGCGCACACCGTCGGGAAGAGCTCCGCATATTCAGAGAGGCACTCCTGGTCGAAGAGCCGTTTGGTGGGGTAGGCGCGATCATAGACCTGGCCCTTCCACCCCGGGTACTTCCAGGAGGACGTTCCGAAGTAGATGCCCCGGCTTGCCCATCGATTCAGCCGCTCACCGTTCTTCACGACGTATGCGGATGGTGCTCGTGTCTGCGGGATGGCCGCCGTACCGGCTCCTGGTGGTCGCTCTCCTGCGCGGGGATGTTCCTCCTCAAAGAGGGACAACGTATCGGAGCTCCGCTTCTTGCGCTTGACCATGAATCAATATACAAAGGTGTGGAAAAAAAGGAAGTCTGCTTTCGTTCTTCTAGAATCCAACTGCGACAAAGAGGGTGGCCAGGATCCAGAGGAACCAGAGTGACAGGATAAGGACCAGGACCTTTGGAAAGTCGCGCCGGTAGAGTTGCGAGAGGCCCATGCTCGTGAGGTAGAGAATCCACAAGGTGAAGACATTCAGCTTGGAAAGCGTGAGGTGGAAGAGGTTTTCCACGTCGAAGTCCGCCAACACCAGCAGTGCCATGCTGGGAGTTGCGTAGATCGACTCGGTCATCAGCATGAGGACGGTGGCAACAATAGACTCAAGGGTCCCCACGAGGTACGTCAGCCCGACGACCTCGATGACCTTCATATAGGGGGCGGAAGCCGCCATGGCCGATCTTCCGATCAGCCAGTAGACCAGACCGAGGGCGAAGAGGGTGACAAACGGCGTGATGCTCAACCCCACGAAAGAGGCGATGGTAAAGAGAACTGATCCGGGGCCGAATCGCTCGTACTGCCGCTCAGCTTCCTCCTCCGTGAGCGTTCCGCTCTCAACGGCCTGCGTGAGCTGCTCGAGAACCGCTGCTTTGAATTGACCTGAGAGACTCGGATTGTTGAACAGGAGGTGTATCGAGAAGATCGAGACGAGGACAAAGAGAATCATTGGAGCGAGCCAGTTGCTTGGCGTGGGGGGAGTCCTGTCGACATCGGCGAAGGTGATTGCCGGGGCGGAAATCAGGTACACAGCCCTGTCGACAAGAGGCAGCCTCTGGTCTTCCTGCGGTGTGAGGGGTGATGTCGTGGTGCCGTGGATCATGGATGTCGTCGGAGTGCGTCGGCGTAGCGAAGCAGGTCACGTCAATGTACACAATTGCGCGTCCTCGATCAACCGGGCAGGCGACAGCGAAGAATTGATCGGATGTGCAGAGAGGGATCGCGCATCGATTGGTCTGCTCAGGGAGACCCGGTGTCCCGGGAGGAAACCCTGGACAGAAGGCTGACGACCTCGTCGCGGGCGGCGGGCCCTATGGGTAGGGTTTTGTAGAAAAGGGTTCGACCGGAGGAGTTGAGGACAGCGATGGTGCTCCGACCAATACCTGCATGTGAGAAGAGCGTATCCGGCAACACCAGCAGGGGGAATGCTATTCCGGCCGCGATCTTCCATTGTCGGAGGCGTTCCTGCAAGCGGTCCGGTGTTAACCCTGAAGCGGCGACGCCGCCGGCCACCCTTTCAAGGGCAGGTGTCGACAGGGCTGTGCGGAGTGAGTCGCTGAGAAGGAGGAAGTCGTCATAGCAGGGAGGACAGTTGAAGTCTTCGAACCGCAGAAGGATGAGCGCGCGGTTGCTGCCACCGGATCTGTAGGGGGGAGAGGCCTTCTCGATGTAACTTATAACAGTGGAGAGGGCCCTCCCGCGGGCGCCCGGCGAGCGACTCCAGGCCGCCAGGACAATCTCGGTTTCCAGATAAAGCAACATTATCGTGCACACGATGATGGAGAGCATTTGAAGAGGGCGCATCCGGCGAGATATGCGGTCCCTGTTTCGGCGGACGAGGATGAAGAGTGTGAGTGCGTTGAGGAGAAGGAAATCCAGAATAATCCGGGCCGGCATGGAGAGCGAAACATCAAGTATCCCAAAGCAATTGCAGGGAAGATCGGTATTCTGGTAGACAGCGGAGACGAGGATCACCAGAAACAGGGAAAGCAACAGGGCGAGGACCGTCGATGCGATGCGGACACCCCTCTGAATGACCAACCCCGTGCCGCAGAGCAGTTCGATTGCTATGACGGCGAGAGCAAGAACGCTGCCAACAAGCTCGGGCATGCCGGTCAGCGTCAGAACTGTCTCCCGGAAGGCATTCAGAGCCAGCGCCTTGCCGATCCCGCTCAGGAGGAACATTCCCCCGATGCCCCGTTCAAGCAGGGGGATGATTGCGGCGGCGAGGAAGGTGAACGTCCGTTGAAGTCCTCGGGATCGGTCACCGGAGGTTTTCAGTGCTCTCATAGAACCCTCCATCGAATTCATACCTGGCTACCGAAGCGTTCCTGGTCTGGATGGAGAAGAGGTGACCTGCAGGGTTGATCCAGATATGGGAAGCCGGTGCGGGCAGTGTGATCAGACCCAGCATCTGGCCCTGCGGGGTTACTACGGTGACATCCCGGCCAGGGTTTTCCGCGTACTCCGCGGCCAGCACGAAGAGGTTCCCTCCCGGACCCATGCTGATGCTCTGGACGATGTTGCCTTCCGGAACACGGATGCTGCGCGGACTGTTTCCTATGCTCATCGTTCGCTCCGGAGAACGTGGGGGGAAGCCGGGTATGGTGAACTGGCGGATGAAGGTTCCGGAGGTGTCCCACACTTCGATGATGTTCCGGACGAGGTACGCAAGGAACACCTCTCCCCTTGGGCTGACCGAACAGAGAAAGACGTCCTGGAACGGTTTCCCGGAGATGTTGCGCGGTGTCAGGGTTGCGCGGAGAGTTCCTTCGTCGTCGTACTTGAGCAATCGCTTTCCTGCCGGGGTGTGCGCGCTGACCCAGAGCCCTCCCTCCGGGTCGTAGTGGAGATCAACAACCCCGCCCTTGGAGATGAATGTCGTGCGGTGCGTGAGATCGCGCCCAAAGACCTGGATACGGGTAGAAGCAAAGTCTGCGACTGCGAGACGGTCGTGGAAGCAGTCCAGCGGTCCCGGGGAACGGAACTCTCCCGGTGCCGTTCCTCGTGATCCTGTCCTGGCCAACAGCGTCCCGCTGTTGTTGAGACGGGTGAGGGTGTAACTCATCCTGTCGGAGACGACAAATGACCCATCGGTCCAGCCGCTGATGCATTCCGGTGCGACAAACAGGGCACCGTGAGCACCAGCGTATGTTGCCACCTCGCGCAGGGTGCCCTCCGGTTGGGTTTCCCGTGGGAACAGGAAGATGAAGAGGAGGAGTAAGCTCATCCCAACGTCCTTTCGATGGGGGATCCGGGCTAGAAGATGCCACCGCATCCGAAGAAGCCAAGTTCGCACCCCAGCGAACACCATTCGGGCAGGAACGGCATCTCCCCGTAGCATCTGTAGACACAGGTGCCGAGTGCCACGTAGCAATAGTCGGGTTTTGTTTGTGTGACATTGGTTAAGAGGGTCGCGTTGAGGGCGATGATTGTGAGGCCGTAGAGGATTTTCTTCTTCATGGCGTTTTTTCTCCTGCTTGAGGCATCAAGCATGCTGTTGTGTGATGTGTGGTTTTGGGGGGTGTTGCAGCCCTGTTCGTCTATAGTACATGCGCCGGGGGCGTTTTCCGACTTTGGAGATTTTTGAGGAACCGACATATTTGTCACTTTCCGCTTGACATGACGACAACAATGTCGTATGCTGTTTTTGGGCACTCCGCTACGCGGAATACCTTTTCCAGCCGGGGAGATGATATGAAACAACCCAGCGTACTATATGCAACACGATGCTGTGTGTGCAACCATTCGCTCAGCGATCGAGATCTGCGGGAATTCTACAGTATGGCGGATGAGGTTGTGCACGGCGATCTCTATTGTCGTGACTGTGCCGGGGAATATCTCTTTCTCTGTCGAGAGTGTTCCGGTTGTTACACTGTAGCCGAGCGGGGGATCTGTGTCGGATGTGCAGCCCGGGAGTACACAGCCGTTGGAAAAAAACCATTGCATGGTAATGCGGCAAAAATGCATAGCGCTGTCAGGCAGCTAAGACCTTGGCCGGCGCGGCTACTCTACCGGGACTATCTCTCCCGGCCGGAAGCATTTCGGAACAGTGTAGAGAAATTCCGGGAATCACTTGTTCCATATCTGCGTGCATGGGAACGCCATAACGTCCATTTCGGCGCCTCCTCCTGGCTTTCTTCCCGGTGGATCGGCACGGTGTACCGGCGGTGGTACGGCAGCTACGCGGAATTTGCTCGCCTTTCCCTGGAGGAGTATGCCCGCTGTTTTGCCACCACATGCCTGGAGTTTGGTCCATACCATCCTCCTCTTGTGTCGGCGTGCGTTCGCCTGAGGGAGCGGGTTCCCCGGCAATTTCGTTTTACTGTCGGCATTGCGGACGAATCCTTGATGTACAAGTTTCCCCATGGACATCCCGATCCAGTGAAGCGGGGAGAGCGGAACGGCTCCTTCCTGGATGCCGGGTTTCTGGAGGAGAGGGTGTTCCCTGCGGTGCACCGGCTCGGTTCGAATATCGGTCTACTGGTTCTCCGTCTCGCTCCCATCTATTCTACGGAGAACGTTTCGCCGGGCATGTTTCTGAGACAGCTGGATCGTTTTCTCGGGGCTCTCCCGCGTGACTGCCGCTATGCAGTTGAACCGGGAAACACGGATTACGTGCTGCCGGAGTATCTTGCGTGTCTTCGGCATCATGGTGTTGCTCATGTGCTGCGGCAGCGAACGGGTGCGCTGCCAATCATTGATCAGATCCAGACGCCATCTCTTCTGACGGCAGATCGGTGTCTGCTGCGGGCCTCGCCTGCGCGGAACATTCGGGAAGATGATCTGCCGCTGGGGGTTGTCGGGGCTATTCGGCGCGCCCTGGAGATGCAGAGCGCGATCTACATCTACGTTGATGATCACAGCTCGTTCCACGCGCCGTATGGACTGGTGAGCCTGATGACGCTGTTGAATCCGGAGCTGGCCAGGCTCTCGCCCATCAAGCGGAGAGCAGCATGAGGAACCCATGGACGCACTGATTCCCTACACGACATGGGTGCGGCAATTCAAGGCGCCGCCGCCGGGAAAGCTGTACTTCCTGCACGGCGGTGACACCGTCTTTCGTCTGTCGCTCTCGGCAGCCGCGTACGTGCTCCTGAACGGTGTTCCTCTGACGCTGGTGGACGGGACAAATCGTTTCGATGTCTACTACATCGCTGAGTTTGCTCGAAAGGTTACAAGCGGACGGGTAGGCAGGATCCCGGCGGCACCGGAAAGTCTCCTGGACAATATCTTCATCTCGCGTGCCTTTACCTGCTACCAGATGGAAGCCCTCGTTACCGATCGTCTCCCGGAGTTTGTGCGGAAGGTACAATCACCGGTGGTGATCATTTTCGGATTGCTCGATACGTTCTATGATGAGCAGGCCCCGTTGTTCGAGGTACGGGAGAGTCTGCGGCGCATCACAACGGCTCTTCTTCAGCTGAAGCAGGAGGGGATCTCCCTTCTCCTTGCGTCTCGTGATGTGCGTCCTGCATCAAAGGGGCGGGATGGTCTTTTCCCGGAGCTGGCGGCCATGATGGACCGGGTGTTCTCTATCAGGGATGAAGAAGGACGCCTGTGGGTTGAGCAAAAGTTCGGGCCGGGGAGGGTGGCCGGGCGGACCGTGAAGAAGAGAAACCAACCATGAAGCGAGGAGGAAGATCTCATGGGGCGCACAGTGCCGACATTCACGATGGTCATACAGCAGGAGCTGCAGAGCTGGTCAAAATTCCGCCGCGGGCTCAGGAGAGATGACCAGGAAGCCTTTGATGATTTGTTTCGTGCGGCACGGCTGCAGCTCGCAAGCAGCGCATATGCTGCACGCCCAATCCCCTTCGAAAGCATCGCGATGTCGATGCTTCTGGCACAGCACAGGGGCCTAAGGAGCTGTGAAGAGCTGATACGGCGGCTGGATAAGAGAGTTGCCGTGCTGGAGGGAGATGATCTCCGCAGGTCCTCCGTCCGAACCAAGAGTGTTCTAACAGAAAAGGATGTTGGTGAGGGAGCAGAAGATCACCGGCTGGCTGTTTGATCTCTATCCGTCGCCTGAGGGAATCACACTCTGGCTGGTGGACCGGGAGGGGGGAAGGCACAGGTGCCGGGCTGATTTTGTACCGTTCTTCTTCATGGCGGTGAGCGCTGCCGATGCACGCCGGGTTGAAACTCTCGTCCGGAGATTTCCGTGTCGGATTATGTTCAGCCGCGTCCGGCAGAGGGAGATCTATACCGATGAAGAATGGGAGGTGCTTTGCATACACGTGCACGATACCCGGCAGATGAAGACGGTTGTCCGGCACCTTGAGCGCTCCTTTCCCCACTTTGCGTTCTTCAACTCGGATATTCCGGTGCAGCAGCTCTATCTGTACACCACCGGACTGTTCCCCCTGGCTCTTGGCGAATACCGTATTACCGAGGGAAACAGGCTGGTGGGTTGGGAACTTGCCGACGGTCGTGATGCACCGGAGTATAGCGTTCCCGAGCTGGTGAGCATGACCATACGGAATCAGCCCGACTTTGTGTCGCCCAAGTACCGGAGAACGCTGCAGCTGGAGGTTGCGTACGAAGGGATGACATACAGTCTGGAGCACGAGGAACCGGCTGAGTTGCTCCATGCGGTCAACCGTCACCTGCAGCGATGCGATCCGGACATTATCCTGACGGAGTATGGTGACGCGGTGCTCATGCCGATGCTGAGCCGGATGAGCACTCAGGAGAACGTACCGCTTCTATTCAACCGTGATGCAGGGGTTGGATACTTTACGGCACGGGAGACCAGCTATTTCTCCTACGGGAGGATTGTTCACAAGGACGGCGCGTTCGAGCTGGCCGGCAGGTGGCACCTTGACACGGAAAATTCCTTTATGATGGGGGAGGCGAGTCTGGACGGGGTCATCGAGATTGCACGCATGACGCAGCTTCCGGTACAGCACCAGTCACGTTCCACGATTGGTTCGGCCCTCTCGTCCATGCAGCTTTCGTGGGCGTACCGGAACGGGTATCTTATCCCGGCGAAAAAACGCGAACCGGAGGAATTCAAGTCAGCGACAACACTCCTGCTGGCTGATCGGGGAGGGCTGATCTTTCAACCAAAGATGGGATATCATGAACAGGTGGCAGAGCTCGACTTTGTATCGATGTATCCCACGATCATGGTTGAACATAACGTTTCCCCCGAAACGGTGAACTGTCGTTGTTGTGAGAACACGGCGGTGCCGGAGTTGCGGTACACGCTCTGCGAACGGCGGGAAGGGATCGTTCCCTCAACGCTGCGGGCTGTTGTCCGGAAACGCGCGCTCTACAAGAAACGGAAAAGGGCGTTGAAAGCGTGCGGAGATGATCGGTGGGGGCTGTATGACCGACGTCAGAACGCGTTGAAGTGGATGCTTGTCACCTGCTTCGGCTATCTGGGGTACAAGAACGCGCGCTTCGGGAAGATCGAAGCCCACGAGTCGGTGAACGCGTTTTCGCGCGATGCCATCCTCCGCGCAAAGGAGCTTGCGGAACAGAAAGGATATGAGTTCATCCATGCGATAGTGGACTGTATGTGGTTGAAGAGGAGCGGCGCCACAGAAACGGATTACGAACAGCTTGCTGGGGATGTTCGGAGGACTGTGGGGATCGACATCTCGCTCGAGGGGATCTACAACTGGATCCTCTTCCCGTCGTCCAAGATGGATCCACGCCTTCCGACCGCAAGCCGGTATGTGGGCTGGTACCGAAGCAACGAAATAAAGATCCGCGGCGTTGAAATGCGCCGGCGTGACACGCCGGTGTTTATCAAACGAATGCAAGGTGAGATGCTTCAGGCTTTTGGAGGAGCGCGGAACGTTGCCGACCTGACTTCCCTCGTTCCGGCGGTTCTCGAGGGTGCCGGAAGGCATATCGCCACGCTGCGTTCGGGAGGGGCGGATCCGCGTGAGCTGGTGATTCGACGTCACATTTCAAGAGAAGCGGACGAGTACACCAATCGGAGTGTGACCGCGGAAGTTGCGAAAGCGCTAAAGGAAACCGGGATACTGCTTGCTCCGGGTGAGACAATCGAGTACGTGATTACCGATGCGAGCGGCAAACGAAAGCCGGAAAAAGCACGGCCACTGGCGCTGTATGCTCTTGAGGATGGGTACGATATCGACAAATACACAGAAATGGCACTAAAGGCGGTGGAGACACTGCTCCTTCCGTTCGGGTACGATCTGGAGCGGCTGGAGCGAGAGTTCGGACTGGAGAGAAAGCGGGGTCGTTCGAACGTACGCAGGGACGACGGTCAGCTCTCGTTCAACCTGGAACCTGACCTTGAAAAATAGCCTCAGATGTCGTACGTTTGTCCTCACCGCTCCGGAGCCGAAACAGCGATGAGTTCCTGACCCTTCGCCATCTGTCATGTCGAGATTCCCTTTCCACAACGCGTTGCTGGTTTTTCTGGCGCTGATCTGGCTCCCATCCCAGATTCGCGCCGCGGATACGGTTTCGGTTTCCCGGGGAATTGGGGAGACGGTTGTTTCTGACCTCGGATTCTTTTTGGGCGACGCGGGAGGATTCTTTACCTCACCGTTGCGCTTCACGGGCAGAGACTGGCTTCATGCGGGCGGGTTTGCGGGCGGGACGGTGTTGTTGATGACCACCGACGAATGGATTCAGGAACGTGTCGGCCGGGACACGGAGCAAACGCTGAATGGTGATTTCTGGGACTATCCGACGGAATACGGAAGAGTGCAGTACGCAAACATCTTTTCCCTTACTACCTACGCGCTGGGTCTCTTCGCCGGGAACGACGACATCCGGGTAACGGGGAGACTGGCCTTCACGAGCCTGACCACCTCGGGTATCACCGTGATGGCGGTCCGGCTCATCTTCGGGCGGAGCCGTCCCACGGTAGGTAAAGGGGCCTGGGATTTCAACTGGTTTGAAACCAGCAACGAACTCCAGTCTTTTCCCTCGGGACACACCACCGTGGCGTTTGCCCTTTCTACTGTGCTGGCGGAACGGATAGACACGTGGTGGGCCCGCATCGGGTTCTACGGTCTGGCCTCCCTCACGGGGTTCGCTCGCGTCTACAACAATCAACACTGGTTTTCCGACGTCGTTGTCGGAGCTGCAATCGGTCTTGCCGCGGGATTCGATACGCTGAGGAGGGAACGTGAACGCCAGCACGAGGCTGAAACCGGGCGGCTATCGATCGTGCCAACTATGAATGGCATTTGTCTCTCGTACCGGCTCTGATCCCGGCTCCGTCCGGTGGTGTCAGGCGTGCTGTGGGGCGGGGTAGGCTCCTCAGAGAAGACCGACAGGGTCGGCGTCGATGATCACACGAACGGACCGGTGCTGAGACTTCCGGTGCGCCTCCAGTACCCCCTCCATGGCCTTCCGGAGCCTGACTCCACCGGGGTCAGCATCGCGTGAATTTTTCACGATCGTATGCCAGCGATACTGTTGCTTCACTCTCCCGATGACAGCGGGTGCGGGCCCGAGCACCGTGAAGGTTCCGTTTGCCGATTTCAGAAGGCTCCCAATCCGTTCCGCTGTTGCGCGCACTTTTTCCTCGTCCGCACCTTTTGTCTCGATGAGCAGGAGACGGGAGAACGGGGGGTATTCCAACTCCCGCCGGGACTCCAGCTCCTCCTGAAAGAACCCCCCATAGTCATGGCAGGCGACATGCCGGAGCGTGGGATGATTCGGCTGATGCGTTTGTATGATGACCTCTCCCCGGAGAGAGCTTCGGCCCGAACGTCCAGCAACCTGCGTCAGGAGCTGGAACGTCCGTTCGGCGGAGCGGAAATCCGGGAGGAGCATCTGCGTGTCCGCTGAGATTACCCCGACGAGTGTGACGTGGGGGAAGTCCAGACCCTTGGCCACCATCTGCGTGCCGAGCAATATGTCGGCTTCGCGGCGGGCGAAGAGCTGGAGGATTCTCTCATGAGCCCCCTTTCGTGAGGTGGTATCCAGGTCCATCCGTACCACCCTGGCATCCGGAGTTGCGCGGTGGAGTTCTTCCTCGACCCGCTGTGTCCCCGTCCCATGGAGCCGGAGGTGTGTTCCGTTGCATTGAGGGCATTCGGTGTGGGGTGGCCGCACAAGGCCGCAGTAGTGGCACCGCAGCTGCTGCTTCGGCATGTGATATGTAAGCGTGACGCTGCAGTGCTCGCACGCTTCCGCGTACCCGCAATCGGGGCAGGAGACGAATGGTGCAAACCCGCGCCGGTTCTGGAGCAGGATGATCCCCTCCCTCTTGTTGAGCCTGTCCTGGATTCTGTCGTGGAGAAGGTTCGACAGGACCGGCTGCTGAAATTCCTTTAACCGGGCACGTTTGTCCGCCGGCAGGAGCTCCTTCAGCGCCGCATAGGCTCTCTTTCTTT
>JBATTW010000401.1:0-15170 GCA_049670805.1 Bacteroidota bacterium | reverse complement strand
GTCGAGCACGGATTCACAGAAAGCCTCGACCTCATTGAAGAAGGGGTAGTTGAGAACAACCACATCGTCGATGTTCCATCCGTGGAGCGTTTCAAATCGCTGCACGGATTCTCCGGGACGGTAGAGGATGATCTCGGGCGACTCAAGGCTCATCGTGGGGAAGTGGTGATCGTTGCGGACCACAAGAGTCCCTTCCGTTCCGTAGATGCGATAGGTGTCCTGTGTATGCTCCCTCCCGTATGAGATGCGGGTCATGTGATGGTAGCTGAACATACCGTTCTCATGTTCGAGTACAGCCACACCTGCGTCCTCGGTCGGCCGGTCCGGGTGGACGCTCCGGATGGTGGCGCTGACACTGATTACGTCACTCCCTGTCCACCAGCGAACAAGATCGAACGAGTGTGGTCCGTGGTCCTGCAGGCTCCCGCCCACGGTTACCGCCTGTTCCCGGTATGTACCGACGAGCTGGGGAACAGCGCAGTCCCAGTGGCACTCCGCCATGAATATCTTCCCGAGCGCGCCGCTGTCAATTATGGCCTTGACCTTCTGATTCCCCCTCATGAACCGTTTCATGTGTCCCATCTGAAGGGTGACGTTGTTCTCCCCGCAGGAATCGATGATGCGCTGGCAATCTTCAACAGTCGAAGCCATCGGTTTCTCGCAAAGGACGTGCTTCCCTTCGGCTGCACAGATCCGGATGTGTTCGGCATGGACAGTCGGCGGCGTGCCGACGATGACGGCATCAACCGCGCTGTCACGAGCAGCACCGGCGACGTCTGTGTAGACTTTTTCAACGTTGTATTTTTCAGCAACATTGCGAGCGGTTGATTCATCAATATCAACGACGGCAACCAGGTTCGCACGATCCAGATACTTGAACGCAGGCAGGTAGAGGTCGGCAACGGCGCCGCATCCCAGCATGGCGAAATTGAGTTTGGATGTCATGGCTGAATCTCCTCCGGCCGCACGGGTCGATACTCCTCATCCGACCTCATTGCGGCAAGGTATGTCTTTACTGTTTCGATGTTGTCACGTCCACTGCAGAGGGCTTCGCGTCCCTCGCTGATTGCGTTGATGAGCTCCACCATGGGCCAGAGATGCCCGTCCCGGATAGGAGCGTTCCAGAGGTAGTTGTGTGGATCTTCCCGCTTGCTCAATGGTATTGAGCAGTCGACACTGGCTTCAATACCGCCGCGCAACCTGGACGCAAAGCTCATACCGCGAAGCATATCACCCACTGCTGTACCTTCGGTTCCCTCGATACGGTATGTCATGGCTGTCATCGGTAGATGGATGAACCGTGATGCTTGATTGAGCGAAAACGATGCACAGATGCCGGACTCAAACCGGGCGGTGGCAGAGACAGACATCTTGCTCTTGAAGTGCTCGTTCCCCTTGCGTGTACCCCAGGCAAAGACACTGGAGGGGGTCTCATTTCCGGCAAACCAGCGTACGAGGTCAAAGTGATGAGCACCCCATTCGACGAATATATGATCGGTGAGATCCGCATGCCACCGTGTCACGGGGTCTTCGAAGTAGGCGGTATCCTGGTTGCCGTGCATACGCAGCTCTATATAGAAGATCTTACCAAGGAGGCCTTTCAATGTCAGTTCGCGAGCAATGGAGCAGGGATGGTACCAGCGTGTCGGCTGGTGGATTGCCAGATGGACCCCGTTGCGCTCGGCTGTCTCAACCATCTCGAGCGCGTCGGCAAGTGTACGCGCAAAAGGTTTCTCGCTCAAGACATGTTTTCCGGCGGCCAGTGCATCAAGGGTAATTTGTTTCCGGGGAAACGTGTTGGTGCATATGTCAATGATGTCGATGTCTTGTTGCTCCAGGAGTTGATGGTAGTCTTGATAGACTCGCTCGATGCCGTAGTCCGCCTGCGCGCGATCCAGCGCTTCCTGTTTGACATCACACACCGCAGCGACGGTGAGACCCGCCCACCGGTAGGACGGAATCTGACGCTGCTGCGCGATGCGACCCGCACCAATGATGCCGATCTTGAAATTGGCTTCGCCCTTGAGCATGGGGCGATAGTCCAGTTCGGAGAGGATGTTCTGGTCTTGCATGATCCATCTGCCTGTTCGACGTGGGGGATCCTGACCGGGTGAGGGTGACGCGAGATGGTTCCAGCTTGAAGATGCTGAACGTGAATAAGAGAATCACTGCTGGTGGCTGGGCTCCGGCTGGTCGTCTCAATCCCCAGGTGTCTCCAGCCCCAGGCTTTCGCTCCAGTTCAGTATGAGGTCAGTTCGGCTCCGTTCATCTCCGGACCTGGTGCCGGATGGTGCCGCTACAAGTAGCCGGCCGGTCGTCGGGTGGACAGCATAATTGAAAGCCCATGATCCTGAAAAGAGATGCTCTACCGAGCCGGTCGTTCGAATCCCTGATGACATGTCGAGCTTGATCTTGTACACATTCATGTTGTCGCGGAGGTATATAGAACGGCCGTCGCTGCGACATCTGTGGTCGCATCCTTCGGTCTCGAGCACGGGGGGAGCGGAACCGTCAGCAGGCCGACGCCATGACCGGTAGGTGCCTCCCTCCAGGGTTGCATACAGAAGGTGCCGGCTATGAGGAGTCCACGTGAGACGCAGGAAACTACCTGTTACGGTTAACGGCAAAGCTCGTTCGGGAGCCTCCATCGGTGCCACCCAGATTGCTGGAAACGGTTCGCCCTGTTCGGCATTCGTTGCAATCCATTTGCCGTCAGGTGAGATATCGACTTGATCGTAGGTCCTGGAGGGCAGATTCAGGCGCGTCCCGATTTCGCCAACGGTATCGGCCCAGATCCGGTCGAGGATCACCCACCGGTGCGGATCCATTTTTTGGACAGCGAGGAGGGTGATATCACGATGCTCGGGATAGACCCAGGCACGGGATGCCTGTGCGTTGAAGAGATACAGAGCGAACAGAGCAGTGACCGGGGCGCAACGTATCCAAGGAGGGATGGCACTATTCATTTCCAATAATCGGGTGTTTCTGTTTAGGAGTCGACTGAATACTCAACAATGTATGGGGTAGTGGTGAATGTAGCAAATGGTTGGGAGTTGTCTTGGTTAATGGGTGGGTTTTGTCCAAGCAATAACAGAACTTAATAAAACTAATGAAAATAGGCGACAGGACCTCATCGTGATCAAGCGAGCATCCAGAAAGCGGCAGAGTAAAGCGCTCCTGCAGGACCCGAGATCTGCTACGTTTCTTTTTTTCTCTCCAACCAGTAGCGTTCAATCTCTTCCAGGGTTCTTCCTTTTGTCTCCGGGACCAGTCTCCAGACAATCAGAATCGCCGGCACACACATGACTGCAAACAGCCAGAAAGTCCCCTGGGTTGTTATGTTTTCAAACAGCCAGGGTACGAGCTGCCCGACGAGGTACGTACCCACCCAGATTGAAAGCGTCGCGATTGACATTGCTCTTCCGCGGATGCTTGTTGGAAATATTTCGGAAAGCAACGTCCAGACGACGGGTCCATATGAAAAAGCAAAGGACGCGGTGAAGCAAAGGACAAATACCATGAGCAGAATACCATCGGATTGCCCGGTATAGAACAGCACGCCGATGACAATATGAGACATCATCATTCCTGTGCATCCTGCTATGAGCAATGTTCTGCGTCCCAGCTGGTCTATCTTCCAGATGGCAATCAATGTGAAGAGGACATTCACAACCCCGATGAGAACCTGCCCCCCCAGGGATCCCTCGACACCGAAGCCAGCTGATTCAAAGATCCTCGGTCCGTAGTATATGATCGCGTTGATTCCTGTGAATTGAGACAGCAGCCCCAGAGAGATGCCGATGAGAAGTGCGAGGCGGATGCCGGGCTGAAACAGCTGGGTCCATGTCCCCTCTTCTTTTGCCAGGACTTGCCGAATGTCTTCCATTTCTTTTTGAGCGGTCTCCCTGTCGACAAACCGCAACAGAATCTCTTGTGCTCTGCTCTGTCTGCCCTTAGCCATGAGCCAGCGGGGACTTTCGGGGACAAAGAACAGGAAGCCAAAAAAAAGCAGGGCGGGGATCACTTCTGCTCCAAACATAGCCCGCCAGACTTCGTCGACGAAAACCCATCGCCAATACCCCGTCGCCCCAATTGTCGTGGCTTGACTGATAGACAGAAGTTGAGCATTAGCGAAGTAGGCACAGAGTATGCCTACGGTAATGGCGAATTGATACAGAGATACCATTCTGCCTCGGGTCTCGGGGGGAGAGATTTCAGAGATGTAGAGTGGAGACAACATCGAGGCAATGCCAACGCCCAGTCCACCGAGAAGACGGTACACAATGAGTTCTGTCAAGATTGTCGGTATGGTGCATCCAATCGCGGAGAGTCCGAAGAGCAGAGCCGATAGAAATAGAACTTTCTTGCGGCCGAATCGGTCAGCAAGAATGCCGGCAAAAGAGACGCCAATCACACACCCTAGGAGCGCTGACCCCACAAACCAGCCCTCGAGCAGGGCGTTCATCGTAAACTGGGTGCTCACAAACGTAATTGTACCCGAAATCACCGCCGTATCGTACCCGAAGAGAAAGCCTCCGAGGGTGGAGATGAGACAGACAACGAGCATGTATCGTTTCTTGTTCATCCACATATCCGTGTATGCAATCTAGAACCGCATGGTGACATTGAGGGCAATGCCACCATTCCGCCATCCTGGTCTCACCGAATACCCGTTGGCGTCGATCCGGTGGAGTGCCGGTATTGCGTACCCAACGAGCGCACCGATTCCCGCGCCCACTATGATGTCCGTTGGATAGTGCATTCCGGCCTGGTACCGGAGGAAACCGACGAGGGCTGCTACGGTCAGCGAACAGGCCCAGATATACGGTACCCACCGGGAACCGGCAAAATAGCAACTATATGTTGTAGAGAGGAATACCGCGGAGGCAAACGCAAACGCGGTGTGACTTGAATAGAAGGATTTCCGACCATCACGTGTTGTCTTCTCTTCCATCGGGGCTTCGGGGTTGTAGACATACGGGCGAGTCCTCCCGACGGTATTCTTGACCAGATGAGCGCTGGCGCCCGTCCAGAGTAATGTCTCGGAATACATAAGCAGATACGTGCCCCAGTCGTTGCGAACGCGTTGATCAATCAGCATCGCGAGCGGAGAAGCAATGACGGTGTAGACAAGAATATCGCTCGAGGTCGACGCAGATGTGGAGTACTGATACGTTGCCCCCCGATCGAAGGCGTTGACATCGTCGCGGGAAAGGGCGCTGATTTCTTCGGGGGTTAGGGGATCCAGTGTTTCATCAAGCAGCAGCGCGGCGATGCCGGCGCCCAGACCTGTTGAAAATATTACAACGTCCTTTCCCAGTTCCAGCCTATAGGGAGACTGAGCAGCTGCAGTGTGAAGTGAGAGGACACAAACCGTGATGATGTTCATCACGCAAACGTGCAAAAACCTGGTGGTCATTAGATGTCCCTAACTGTGTGGTCGCAGCAAAAAGATGAAGTCGAGACCAAAATCATGCAGACCGGGAATGTCGTGTAGCTGGCTCTGGATATATCGATACCTGTAGTAAAGTTCAGGGTATTTTTTCGGGGATATGACGATTTCGGGTATTGCCTCAACTTCGGGTGAATCTCTGGGGAAGTAGTCTTCCTTCCAGCGTTTCTTCCTGGAAAGGTAGCCGACGTTCCTGAGTCCTCTCTTTATGCTCCCCGTCTTCTTCCTTTCTATGGCAAATCCCATCCTCTCAAAGAGCATCAACAGGGTGTCCCGAGCAAAGAAGAAAATGTGCCCGCTCACGCTTCGTGCGGGGAGACGCTCACCTTCATAGAAGGCGATCAGGTTTCGACTGTCATTATGACCATTGGGAACCGAGAGAAAAAGTTGACCATTCGGCTTTATGATGCGTCGACATTCTTCCAACAATGAGACAGGATCAAGAACGTGTTCCAGAACATTGTTGATGTGGATATAGTCGAAGAATTGATCTGGATACTCGGCATCGCGGAGATCACCCTGGACGACATCGAGACCCAGTGTTTCCCGGGCGTGTCTGATTGCGGCCGCACCAAAGTCGACGCCATAGACGTCCCAGTCGGAATTCTTGTCTATGCCGTTTATGAAGAACCCGGCAGCACATCCGACATCCAAAAAGGTGCCGGTCTTCTTCAGCCTCTTCAATTTCCTCGCGTAGATGGATCCTTTTGCTTCTTCACGCCAGCGGTCAAAGTTGTAATACGATGCGGAATAAAACCTGTCCAGATCATCAATCGTGGGCAAAGGATTGAAGCAGGCTGCTCTACAATGGGCGCATTGAAGCAGATCGTATTCCGTTCCAAAGACCAGTGTCACCTTGCACAGGAACCTTCTTTCGTCCTGGTGACCACATACCGGGCATACTTGCACAATCGGCTCCTTCTGTGGAGAGGTGTTGCTCTAAGTTACGCGAGGGTTGTTGAGATAATCAAGGGCCCACATAGTCTGGTCGGGTGAATGCAGGGCGTCTTCCTTGATAGTTGTTGCTGCCCGGGGTATTTTTCCGGCGATCACCAGACGAGGTTACTCTTTCTGACCGGAGGAAAAAATGAAGTATTTGACAGTCTTGACATGCCTTGTCCTGATACACGGTTTTGCGCCCCCGGCAAATGGTCAGGCCCCCGGAGTCGGAAACCTCCCCCTCATCAAACGTGGAGCAGCAACCGGTTTTTCGACCGCCGGCTGGAAGTACCATCGCCACAAAGACTTGCAGCCACTTGACGCCCATACAAGCGTCGTGGTCGCTGACATTGAAGGCCTGCAGTCAGTACCCATATACACACCACCCGCCACTAGCCGGTCGATACGATGGCTCGGGGCATCGTGCTCCAGATATACTTCGACCACGCCGAGGAACCTGCTGTGAACTGCCCGTCCTCCGATTTCTTCGGCGACGGATGTAACGGAAAGAGCATGTATTTCAGTTCAACTATGGTCGAGTGCGCTCCGTGGAGCTACAATGCCTACATTCCCATGCCTTTCAAAAAGTATACAAAGGTCATACTCCGGAATGACACTGATCAACGGGTGTCCAATCTGAGCTATGTCGAATGGGAAACACTCCCGGATGGAACGACGACTACGGCTATTTTCATGTTACATATGAACGAAAGTCCATACAGCTCACAGGAGATACAGAGGAGACGTTCTTCCGGGTGGAAGGAAGCGGGCATCTGGTCGGCCGTCAATTTAGCGTTCTGACAGACGATCCCCTGTTCAAGAACTTTGAACTGGTCATGGAGGGGAACAACGAAGTTGACATTGATGGACGGGAGCGCGTTCTGGACTATCTCGGATCTGAAGATTCGTTCACGTTCAGCTGGGGATTCCAGAACACCTTTGCCGGATTGCATGTCGGTATGCCGTACATACAGAAGGGGGACACGCTTGCACTCTCGATCTATCGCTTCCATGACTACATGCCGATCCGGTTTACAGAGGAGCTCACCTGGAGGATCAACTGGCAGTATGAGTTCTACTGGGAGAGCAAGCAGCAGTACCTGAGAGACGTTGCGAGTAAAGCTGAGCTCGGAGGTTGCTGGGTCGACTATGCGACTGTGTTCTATTAGTACCAGGACACTCCGGGGGGGTATTCTCATGCACCCCTGCCGGATGTGGCTGATCGAAGAGAGGCCATCGTGAAACGTTCACGACAGATCCCGCGTTGAGCTCTATTCCAGGTTCTGGTGCCGTTTGTGGAGGCGGGTCTCGTTTTCGGTTGCCGGCCGAATCTCCATCGCCATTCCACCCGAAGGATTCAAATGTGCCCTGACTACGGAGGTTGAACCCACTATCAACCGCTCAATCCCCACGTGAGTACGGGTGGGAATCGCTTCACCACCGTCCGTATAGAGCGAGGCCGTGTAATCCTTCCCCTTATCCAGAAAGCCGAGCGGCATATCCAACACCCTGCCTTCGTTGTTGGTGATGGCTCCCAGGAACCACGTTTCTCCGCTTCTTCTGGCAATTGCGATGTAGTTTCCGATATCTCCGAGGAGGACCGTGGTCGTATCCCATACCGTCGGGAGACGCTCAAAGAACTCGATTTCCGGCTCACCCTGGTAATCGGAGGGTCTGTCATACCAGAAGACAAACTGGAGCGGACTATAATAGATGACTGACAAAGCCATTTGATGGGCTGAGGTGGTCTTGATGCCTTTGACATCTTTGATGCCCGCCTGGTGATAGTAGCAGATGGTGTAGTCTGCCGCGCCGGCGAGAAACCGTGTGAACGGAACTATGGTATTATGGTTGGCCTCCGGCATGCATTCGTTGCCGTAAATGCCCTCCTGGGTCATGAGGTTGGGGTATGTTCTGCTGAACCCGGTCGGGCGGTACTCGTCATGTATGTCTACCATCAGCTGATACCGGGCCGCCTTCCGGACTGCTTCGTGTACCCAGGATGTCCATTTGTGCGATCCGACATGAACAAATCCAAACTTCAGCCCCGCAACGCCCCACTGCCTGTACACTGGGAGGATCTCATCAATTTGTTGCTCGAGAGCCCTGTGGTTCACATAGAGAATCACCCCCACGTTCTTCTCGCTGGCAGACGCGATGATTTTCTGCAGGTCCAGGTCCTTTTTGGGGTTTCTGCGGGGATCCACATCGACCTCAGAAGCGTCAGATGCCTTGGAGTATTCATAGCCGTACCAGCCTGCGTCAAACTCGATGTATTGAATGTTGTGTTCCACGCAGAACTCAAGACATTCCTCAGCCCCTGCTGTGGATAGGGTGATCTCCCTCATCACTTTGCCCGGCTTTATCCACCGGGTGTCCTCGATTTCGCATGGCGGGTTGAGATTCAGAAAGATATCGTTGTGCTCAATTAGATCTCCGGGTCTTTCCGCAACCATGATCACCCGCCAGGGAGTGGTAAACGGTGATGACTCGGTGACCGGGCCAAACAACCTCACTCCGACCGTGTTCGTCTTCTCCGGAGAGAGAATAAACTTCATTCGCGAGTAGTCTACAAGTCGTGCCTCCCCAATCACAGCAAACAGATCGTTCGGGAGAACAAGCGCCAACGGGCGTTCGCTTTCATAGTCCGGAGTTCTCGGAGCCCAGCGGGGCAACGGCAGGGTGCTTTCATATGACCAGTCCTGCAGTGGTTGTGCATAATAGAGCTCCTGAGCAAACGGAGTGACATAGGCGATTGTTCCATCTTCAAAGACGAATTGAGTTATCTCGTCCTTTATGTGGATTACCGATGTTGAGAGATTTTCCGGAAAACTGTAGCAGAATGCCGCACCTTCGTTGTACACCCTGATGATGACCTGGAAGGTGTTGTTCTTGTCATTGTCTTTCCTCAGATTGATGGTGCATTCGTTGTACCGGTTCCTCACCGTGCTTCGCTCCCCGTAGACGGGCTTCCATGTTTCATCGATTGATTGTTGGGTATGGTCGACGAGTGTGAATCCGTTGATCCAGGAAGGAAGATCGACGGTAACGATGCCAAGTCGGGACTTCCGTACTACATTCTTGTCCCTGTGGGAGAGGGAGTAGAAAAGGCAGCCCTGTTCTTCTTCAGCATCCTCGACGAAGAATGTGAAGAGAAGATTGGCATCGGGCGAAGCGACGGAGAGGAATTGACCGTAGAGGCCAGCCGGGCTGATGCAACACAGGAGCGCCACAACGATCGTTTTCATTGGATTGCCTTTGCAGTAATGAGGGCGGTGCTAGAGGAATTAGAGCCAATATACAAATTGCCTCTTTCAAAGGGGATATGTCAGACGAAACAGGAACCATGAATACCAGGTACGTGCTCTTCATCACTTTTGTGTCAGCGATGGGAGGGCTGCTCTTTGGTTACGATTGGGTTGTTATCGGGGGAGCCAAGCCCTTCTACGAAGCCTTCTTCGGGATTGCGGACTACCCGGTGTTGCAGGGCTGGGCGATGAGCTCCGCTCTCGTTGGCTGCGTGTTTGGAGCACTGGCTTCAGGTGCGTTGAGCGATCGTTATGGCCGGAAATACCTGTTGCTCACCTCCGCTGCTCTTTTCGTCCTGACATCGCTTGGAACTGGTCTGGCAGGGTCATTCAGTCTGTTCGTGGTTTCTCGAATTCTTGGAGGCGTTGCAATAGGTCTTGCGTCCAATCTGTCGCCCATGTACATAGCAGAAGTATCTCCTGCAGACGTCAGAGGTAAGTTTGTTTCGATAAATCAGTTGACGATCGTCATTGGCATCCTTGCCGCTCAGTTCGTGAACTGGCTTATTGCCGATCCGGTCCCCCCCAATGCCGCACCTGTCGACATTCTCCATTCGTGGAACGGTGAGACTGGTTGGCGCTGGATGTTCTGGGCCTGCGCAATACCCGCCGTGTTGTTCTTCCTGCTCATGTGGTTTGTCCCGGAGAGTCCGCGCTGGCTTGCAAAGAAGAGGGAAAACCAAGAGAAAGTCCGCACTATTCTCACAAGAATAGGGGGGGCTCAGTACGCCGACGAGCAGTTGACCGCCATAAGGGAAACGTTCTCATCCGAAACCGATAGGGTTGGCTACCGGGAGTTGATGCAACCCGGCCTGCGAAGAGTGCTCACGTTGGGTGTTGTGATCGCTGTCTTCCAGCAGTGGTGTGGGATCAACGTAATCTTCAACTACGCTCAGGAGGTTTTCTCCGCGGCCGGATATGGAGTATCAGATATTCTGTTCAACATCGTCATTACTGGGAGTGTGAATCTTGTATTTGCGCTTGTGGGCATGTTTACCGTCGACAGGCTTGGTCGTAAAGCCTTGATGTTGTTGGGTGCGGGGGGGTTGGCTGCGATCTATGCCGTCATGGGAGGCATGTATTACTTTCAACTTCAGGGCCTGCCGCTGCTGCTATTCGTTGTCATGGCAATTGCCTGTTATGCCATGTCGCTGGCCCCGGTAACCTGGGTGATACTGTCAGAGATCTTCCCAAACCGGGTTCGGGGCGTGGCTCTCTCGATTGCGACGTTCTCGCTCTGGACCGCCTGTTTCCTCCTCACATACACATTTCCCATCCTGAACGAATCGCTTAGTGCATCTGGCACTTTTTGGTTGTACGGAGCCATCTGTGTGCTGGGGTTCTGGTTCATTGCTGCCAAATTGCCTGAAACGAAAGGAAAGACCCTCGAGCAGATTGAGCATGAACTCACCTGAGGGGGTCAGACAAACGAGGCAACGTCACGTTGAGAACATCCGACATTCTCGGGAGCGAAATAGCGACACTGGTGAACGAGGAGATCAGAGCGGGGGTAGATGCGTACAGTTCGACGTGTCACAATTGTCGGCCGGAGTGTGTGTTTACAGAATACAGGCGGGAGATTTTGCGGCGTTGAAGATATTGGCGCTTATGAAGTAGTAAGGAAACGGCTGGAGTCAGGTTCTGCTGTCGTGCTTAGGGGTTGGCATATGGATCTATGCGTTCCTCCTCCAGCAGCTCCAGGTCGGTAATTTTCCACGAACCCTCCACCGCTTCAACGGCAATGTTGGCTTCGTACTGGTTCTTGCGGATGTGGATATGTCCCCAGTGACCCACAGATCCCATCGCGGTCCAGTTGGCGTGGAAGAGCATCTTCAGGGGATTTCCGTCAGCATGATTTCGGTTGGCTTTAACAATCTCCACCTCTTTTACGCGGGCCTGTGCGCCCCCCGCCTGAGTCACGACCAGTGATCTGCGGTTTTGCAGGTAGATTTCTGAGAGAAGGTTACCGTGGACGCTCGTTGCCAGACGGTCGTAAACGTCTTCTTCCTCCCGGAAGTCAAAAGCCCGATAGATATTCCCAAGCAGACTGTTTAGCACCGCGAGGCCTTCATCATCGGTCATCGTTGGGGCTATTGCAGCCGGTCGGGCGACAGCTACTCTCAGAAATGGATACAGCAGCACACTCCCTGCGACGAGAAGGACCGCCAGGCCTGCGTAGAGGCCGAGCGATCTCCCGCTCTTCCTTCGTTTCCACAACTGGACGGTGACCGGAACAAGAGCGAGCAGGCAGAAAACAGTTGCCAGGGGCAATCCCAACGTTGTTATTGACTCATCGATGGATACGGCGGCAACGGTCGGCACCTTGTAGTCTTTCAGGTAGTTTGTCCAGACGAGGACGTTGTCGTCGGGGGTTACGAAAGAGGCGAAGGGTCCAGCCGGATCGACTGCGGTGGAAGGGATCTTCTGAATTTTGTCGGAGAAAAGATCCCAGTCAACGGTGACCTGCTGTGGTAACTCGTTGGTGAGGTAGGTGACGATTACGCCCACCATTGCTGTATTGAGCAACATCCGCTCTGGCTGCTCGATAAAGAATGTGCGCGTCATCGTGTATTTCACGAAGGCGGTCCGATCCAGTATCGGGCGAAGCTGGTTTCCGTCGATGAGGACATTGCTGTGCTTCAGCAAAAAAATCCCCCACTCTCTCTTTGAGCGGGGCAACCTCATCGACTTCAATATATTCGTCACCGCGCAGCTCCAGATCCATCCATGCCTCGAGGTCTTTGACCCGTACGAGCGTTTCATGCCGCACTTCGAAGGGTTCGACGTAGAGAAACGTCATGAGACCGGACACCTGCCACCTTTTCAGAGCCCTCTTCTTAAAACGAGTGTACCACGGGTCATTCCAATCCAGCTCCATACGGGCTCGTCCTGTCAGGTAACGGTAATCGACAACCGGCACCTGTTTGTGGTAGGCAATGAAGCCGACCGCTACCGCGGCAATTCCTTTGCTGTCCAGAGGGGGCACGATGGTGAGCGTTTTCGGCCGACCTTTGAACGGGTAGGTCAACTCGACATAGAGAACCCTCTTGTCTTCGGGAGGCCCCGGGACCCGTCTGCCTGTTGTAGGGTTGATTGCTCCAGCAAACGGATTCGGCCGGTCCGTACGCATTCGCATCTCGGCCAGTTCTAGCTCCGCCTGGAGCAACGTTTTGTTGTCTGCGATGATCTGCAACGTTTCTGATGAGAAGCGTCTCATCCGTTCCTTTAGGGTTGGCGGTTCTACGCCGGCTTCTCGTATCCAGTCTTCTGGAACAATGTGGATAAAGTTGTCAAGGTTGTTCACGTACAGTTCGAGTACGACCCGCACGTGATCGTCTTCGACATAAATTTCGGCGATATTCGGCGCGCTCTGAGCTCCGGTCAGGTTGAGCCAATCAGCCATTGCACAGGGTGTCGCCATCAGGATGATTGCAATGACCGCGAGTGGAACGATCGCACGAGGTTTCATGCCCTCAAGTGTCACTGGATAGATGCCCTCGGTCCGGTTCTCGGGGCGTGTTCCGGGATGATGGCAAGCAAAAACACCGAAACGCCGGCCGGTAATGTGATCAAAAAGGTAGCGATGGTAAGCGAAAATATCAAACCTCCATCCCGTCAGCAAATGCGACCGGGGGCCGGTTTGCATTTTCTCGTTTGATTCAACATATATGATTGGAGGCCAGTGCGTGAAGAGCCTGACGATTCTCCTTCTCCTCATATTTTGCTCCTCAGTCGTTCTGGGGCAGCAGGGATCCGATGCACCTGCAAATGACACCACAAGTGCACAGAAGATCCTGCTTCTGGACCCCGGTGTTGCTTTGGGGAAGCCCACACTACTTCTCCCCCCTTCATTTGAATCGGGTTTTGGCACTACGTTCCCCCTATTCTTCTACGCAGGCGCTCATACGGGAATACCACCTTCGCTTATCAGCATGGGTTTTAAACCGAAGGTCGACATGCTCGCGTCTATTCATCTTCAACGGGAACGGGAGAGCGGGCTTCAAACGCTCCACATGATTCTTGGCACTGTCACAGCCGGTGCCGTGGCGTACATCGCGTATCGTCATGTCATGAAGTACGGGTTCTGGAAGTAGTTGACCCCCACCCGCGTCTGCTACCACCCACAGGAGCAAAACTAGGCGACTGCAGATTGGTTTCAACCTGTAAGAGTCCCGGCGGGACTTGGTTCGCCATGCAACGATTCATCAAGATGTGCCTGGGTCTGGTCGTTTTGATGGCAGCGACTTCCTGTCAGGAGCGGGATCTGCCTCAGAAGGCTAGACCCCAGGGTCCATGGGTTGACCGATCCGGTTTTGACTGGTCCCACGATGGGCAGCCTCTGGTCACTCCGCACTTTGTCATATACAGCGATGCCGCATCAGAAGCCGAGAGGAAAAAGCTCGCACTCGGCGTGGAAATATTCTTTGCACGGCTGACCAGATTACTGAGAATTGATTCGACCCGTTCTGAGTGGTGGCCGGATACGACAAACCCCTTTGCCGTCTACCTCAACCGTACTCACCCGGAGGTGCCCGGAGGGTACGCATTTCCCGGCGGGATGATCCTGGTTTCTCCCGACGCTCCCTTTTTCGCGCACGGAACCCCCGGTGCATATGGATGACTTGTGACACACGAGCTCGTACATGTAATTACATTGGCGCTCGGCTATGATCCGGTCAATCAGCCCCCATCTGGTTCAGGGAGGGATTTGCCGAATACTGTTCCGGACCGAGAAGCGGCGACATCAAAACGGTTGCCACGCTTGACTCCCTGGTTGCAGAGCTTGGACATGATCCGCAGCGGTGGAGTCCAGTGCAGATCGAGACAGTGGGGGATTACCCTGAAGAGATACTCCGCGAAAGGTATGAGGGGAGGTACTATCCTCTATTTGAGGTGGCTGTTCGATATCTGGTAGTAACAAGAACCCCTCAGCGAAGTCCGTCGGATCTCCTCGGTGTGTTCGAACGTATGGGAACGGGGGAGCGGTTCTCCGCAAGCCTTTCTGCCACAGTAGGTCTCTCGGCAGCTGAATTCGAACAGGACTACTTCAGCTTGATGCAGGCATGGCTTGCTGGGGATTCTCACCGATTATGTAGTGACCTCTGTAGTCCCAGCGAATGAGAATGATGGAGGCAGCGATTTGACAAAGTACCATCACATTGGAATCCCTACCCATATGCCGCGGCGTGGGGAGACGTACCTGGAGAAGTACAGGCTCTTCTGTACCGATCACGAGAACAACCCCTTCGGCATCCAGTGGATGCGGTACGAGGAGGGTAGTCCACTTCCGGAACTGGTGAGGACAGTTCCGCATGTGGCATTCGAGGTGGACGATCTGCAACAGGCCATTGCCGGGCAGGAGATACTCGTCCAGCCGAACAGCCCCTCCCCGGGCGTCCTCGTAGCATTCGTCGTCTGCGATGGTGCTCCTGTCGAGGTCTTGCAGTTCCTGAAGTGACGGAGGGTTCCGA
>JBATTW010000400.1:0-1994 GCA_049670805.1 Bacteroidota bacterium | reverse complement strand
GTCGTGGACGCCGAAATGGCTTACGTGGGAGGCCATATAGTTCACCGTCCCGGTCCGCCCCATGTCAAGAAACTCCTCATCCCCCGTTGCGTCGAACTGGAGCACGGCGGAGCCAAATTGAAATCCTTGCGTCCACTCCGTCCAGCCACGCGTGGTGTATCGCCCTTTCACCGTGAAGACAGGAGTGCCGCGGGAGGAATCCCATGTCCGCTGGAGCAGGCGAATCTTCTCACCTGAAAGTCCAAACATCTCCCTGATTGGCTGGAGAAGAGTGGAGATATCGGTACCCGGTTCAAGCCGTATCATGCGAGCCTCTACTGTTTGTTAAAGCCTGGAGAGGTGGAAGCCCCCGTCGATGTAGATCACCGATCCCGTGGAATAGGGAAAGGCGCCGGTGAGGAGAGCACCCACAGCCTTCCCCACATCTTCCGGATTCCCCCATCTCTTCTGGGGGACGAGGCCTTCAGCCATGAGCTTGTCGTACTTCTCTTTGACACCGGCGGTCATGTCCGTTGCCATGATCCCGGGTCTCAGCTCATAGACCTGTATCCCCTCCCCTGCCAGACGAACCGCCCAGAGCTGGTTCACCATGGCCAGCCCGGCCTTCGAGATGGAGTATTCGGCCCTTGACACCGACGCGGTTGTGGCCGAGATGGACGTGTTGAAGACGACTTTAAAGCCGTCCGGAAGGAGTGGTTTCGGCCGTTCCCCCAGCCAGTACTGGACAACGCTCTGCGTGAGGAAGAAGGGACCTCCAAGATTGATCCGAAGAACCTCCTCAAACGATTCGTCGGTGGTCTCCGTGATGTCAACTCTGGATCGGGGCGCAACCCCGGCATTGTTCACGAGCGCATCGATTCTTCCCAGATGTTTGAGTGTCTCTTCAACCAGTTTGTACCGGTCACCCCGCGACCCGATGTCGGCGCGTATCGGGAGGAACTGTTGTTTTTTGTCGAGCCGCCTATTCTCACACAGCGTGATCGTCTCCTTTGCCGCTACCGCATTCCCCCCGAAATTGACCACCACCGACATACCCAGTTCGGCCAGTCGAACCGCCACACCCCGGCCGAGGCCCCGGCTTCCTCCTGTCACAACGACTACCGGTATCTCTTTTGCCATGATAGTTGTCCTTGTTCTGGTCTACGAAATCAGAAGCCCGGCACCCTCTACCGCACGGGCGGGAAACATTGCGCCCGCAGCCAGGTTCGGGTCTCCCGCCTCACGACCGTAGTACTCCTCCGCCACACCGGAGAAGAAACGCTCCACCTCTCCCTTCGGGACAAGGCTTACGGTGCAACCCCCGAACCCGGCCCCTGTCAGCCGGGACCCTATCGCTCCGTTGTCGCGGGCAACCTGGACGAGACGGTCAAGCTGCGGGCAGCTGATCTCGAAATCACACCGGCAGCTTTCGTGAGACCTGTTCATCAGGTCGCCGAAACTCTGAACGTCATTCTCCCCCAGGGTCTTTTCGGCATTTTCCACACGCATCGCCTCGGAGAGAACATGCCTGAAGCGGCTCCAGATCTTGAAACCTTCCTCGGGCTCCGGAATGACGGTCCCATCCCGCATCCTGCAGTACCGGTCGCGAACCTCTCCTGGCGAGAGCCCAAGCCGAATCCCTATCTCCCGCAAGGAGAGGGGCGCCGGACCCAGCGCGTCCCGGCCCATCTGGAGCCTCTCTTCGATAGTACCTGCTCCCTCCTCCTTCTCAAAATCGCTCAGACGACGGGGCTCAAACTCTCTCCTCAGCCGCCGCGAGAGAGCCTGCCGGAGGAGAGCAACCGCCATGCCGCACTCCGCCACACGCAGGTTGTACCGGAGTCTTGATTCCCCGGTTTTTGTCGCGTGGACGAGGCTGTGACAGACTATGAAACTGGCATCATCGGGGAGATCGACAGGCGTCACCCGCAGAGGAAAGAACTCCACCTTGAGGGCCTTTCCTGGCTGCCCCAATAGACACGCAGCCTGATCCATGCCTCCCCCCTCTGTCCCTG
>JBATTW010000399.1:0-6941 GCA_049670805.1 Bacteroidota bacterium | reverse complement strand
GCTCTGGCAGAATTATCCCAATCCGTTTAACCCCACGACATCTATTCAGTTCTCGCTCCCAACGCGGAGTCTTGTGACGGTGGAGGTCGTGGATGTGCTGGGCCGGGTTGTGGCAACGCTGGCTGATGATGAATTCGCCGCCGGTCTGCACCAGATGCGCTGGGATGCCCGGACAGCATCAGGGATCTACTTTGCCAGGTTGAGTGCAGCCCCGGTGGATCGTCCGGAAGCCCGGACGGTGAAGGTTCGGAAGATGATGTTGATGCACTGAGAGATGTAACGCGGATGTTCTATCGCAGCACGGGCCCCGGCATAAGCCCAACCCCCCGGGTCTAACCGGGGCCTTGTTGCGCAACGATTCTTACCTTACAAACAGCATCGTCTTTGTAGAGACGAACCCTCCCGCTTTCAATCTGTAGAGATACATCCCGCTCGGAAAGCCCGTCGCATCCCAACTCGTCCTGAACGTACCGACAGGCCACTCCCCCGCAGCGATCGTGGCAACCTCCTGCCCTATGACATTGTGCACCGTCAGGTTGATGTAGCTCGGTTCGGGGAGCTCGTATTCAATCGTCGTGCTCGGGTTGAAGGGGTTGGGGTAGTTCTGTTGAAGGAGAAAAGATTCCGGTTCGCCCCGGGTATCCTCTTCGATCCCCGTGGTCTGCGTCATGGCGGCTTCCAGAAAATCCAGCGAGACGTTGTACCTGCCATCAAGCTGGTTCATATGTCCACCCGAGTAGGATTGAAACTCATGCGGGATCCCGAGCGTATCCAGAGAATCCGAGAATGACACGTTCCAGGGATAGACTCCGCTGGGATCCGCGTCCCCGCAGTCAAAGTAGATGGCCAGCTCCGCAGACTGGGGCAGCTGCGCGGCCAGGTGGCACGGACTCTGTTCCATCCATCTGTCGAATGTTGCAGCAATAATGTTGCCCTGGCCATCCAGCGGGAAGTCTACCTGATGGGGGCTGTTGCTGAGATTGGCCGAAAAGGCCCCCGCCATGGCAAAGCCCACCGCCTGTGTCCAGGAGCCCGCGAAGGGGTTATACGTGTATGGGGGGGAGCCTCCGTTCTCCGAGAGAATGGAGGGAACCCAGTCAGGCCACCGGCTCAGATCCAGACCCCCGCTGAGTGACGCTACGCCACGAAACTTGTCGGAATGCAGCAGCGCCAGTCTCATCGCCCCGAAGCCACCCATGGAATGACCCATGATCGCCCGCTTGCCCGGATCCGCCTGTGTCCGGTATGCACCGTCAACAAACTCAACCAGGTCCTCTACTATGTAGGTCTCCATATCCCCGTACAATTCAGAGCTGGCCCACCAGCTCAGTTCCCATGGCCCGGCTCTCCCATCGGGCTTCACGATGATCATGGGACTGACACGCCCGTACTGGATCAAGAGATCGAGGGAATTGTAGATCGACCCGTAGTCCGTGTGGCGCATGAAGCCGCCATGAAGGAAATAGACTACAGGATACCTGTCAGCGCTCGATCTGTATCCGTCGGGGAGATAGACCTGCAGGTGACGGGTTTCATCCAGGGACGGACTGTAGAAGGATGTGTCTCGAATAGTCCTCTGGCTGAACGCGGAAAAAGGTAGGAAGACGAGGAGAACACTGATGATCAGCTTATCCATAGCGGGCTCCCGGGGTAGATCAAAGAAGTATCTTTGTATACGGGAACCCGCTAACGTGGTTGCAGCCGATATGGGGTGGCGCTATCTGGCTTCCGCGGCCTCCTCTACGATCTTCGGGCTGGCTCCCTGCTCACGAGCCAGCTGGAGGAAGCGGGCCCGGGACTCCGGATCCGGCAGCAGCCTCTCCGCCACAAGTAGATCTTCCGCTGTGACTTTCAGCACCAGAATGGCAAACCCGGCCAGCAACTCTGATACCTTGAACTCGCAGTGACCGTACCGGAAGATGGGGACGCCGATATAGTTCTGGAAAGAACCGCTCCTGAGCACTTTCCATCTATAGAGGGACGCATGCCAGTACGGGACGATCGGATCGCGTGTGGTGTGGAGATTCACGAGTGGTCTGAGGAGTTTGCCGGTCGTCTGGAACCTGCCTTCCATAATCCTCAGCGCAGCCGGTGAGGCAGAGACCCGTTGCACGGACCGGTTGAGTCTCCGATCGTCTTCTGACCCGCGGTAAAACCGGAGCGGTCTCTGGTTGTTGAACGGCTGACCACGGAGACGCTCGATCGCGTCTTTTGTCGCATAGACATTGTACCAGAGAACATCCATGATGGTTTCAACAACTGACGAGGGGTCGGAGCGGTCGATCGCAGCTCCGGAGACTCTGACCAGCTCCCCTGCCCGCTGCGGTTGCAATCCTATGGCCCTGCGCAGCCGGGGCTCGTAGGCCGATTCCCAGTCTGTTGTTGACGGCGGCCGTCGCAAGTTTTCGGGGTTTGTTATCTTGAGACGGTTGAAATAGACGTTGTACAGAACGTTGAAATCGCCGAGATAGTCGATCTGCTTCCTGAAATCTCCCACCGGACCGCAGAGCGACATCCCCCCGTTGAAAACGCGGGGGTACTTCTCCACCGCAAGTGTCGTGATGATTCCACCGAGAGACGGACCGACGATATAGACGTGTCTCGCCTCACCGTACGCGGCCTGGAAATCCTCGACCAGCGATTTCATATCAACCACGGCTTGCGGCACGACGAGTCCCCCGCCGCCATCCGGATAGCTGGTGCTCGCATACGCGAACCCGAGGCCGTGGACAATCTCCTGGATGGAGGTCTCGTCGATCTTGTCATCCTCAGGGGTCCATGCAGCTTCATAGGGTGAATAGTACCCGTGCCCGTAGACAACCAGGTCCTTCCAGTCGGCGGGTGGTTCCGGCAGGAAGTGTGTCGCACCTCCCGGAGCGGGCACGAGATAGGGTGGCGTCAACGCCATCTTTTGCACCTGTGTCTCGGCCTGAGGTGCAACCGGTTCAATTGGTGTGTCCGAACACCGAATCGCAACAATGGAGAGAAGTGCGATCCCAGCAAGAGGCAACAAACGCTGGAAGGTCAACATAGGTCTCCCTTCTAATGTGAGAAATCGGTCCGAATGCGGTGGAGGGTCCGCGGCAGAGATGTGGATGTTGCTATGTACGAATGTTATGCCACTCTGAAATCATTGTCAATAGCTGACGCAACGCATCCTTCAACTTCTCAATGACTAGCGGAAACTCTTGTCCTTCGGCTTTTCCGGCTCTTCCTGCGGAGGTGGATCATGGCGATTGGCGTCAATCCAGGCCGAGAGTTTTTCTACAACATCAGGATGGCTCCTGGCAACATCACGGATCTCGCCGACATCCCTGGAGAGATCGA
Source organism: Bacteroidota bacterium (assembly GCA_049670805.1). Classification (GTDB taxonomy): domain Bacteria; phylum Bacteroidota; class Ignavibacteria; order UBA10030; family UBA6906; genus JBATTW01. Next base: position 3,614 of record JBATTW010000399.1, on the reverse strand, counting down.
AAAGCTTCCAGGGCTCATCGCGGCGGTGGCGCAGCATCTTCAGGTCTCCGCATCTGACAGCCTGCATCAATCTGTCCGGGTCGTATCTCTTCTTGCTCCAGTCATAGGGTAGCCATTCCCAGTAGAGGCACTCGTGTGCAGCCTGCTCTCCGCTCCCGGTCAGTGTGGGCAGAACCGAGATACCGTCAATCTCCCCTGGCACGAATTCTTCCCCCCCTCCAATCTCAGCCAGCGTGGGAAGAACATCCGGGAAGTACCAGGGATGGTCGCTCACCCTCCCGCCTTCCAGACGGCCGGGCCAGCGAACGATCATCGGAACACGCAGACTGCCCTCGTTCATTGTTCCTTTCTGTCGCCTGAGCGGTCCGGATGAGTTCAGAACCCCCTCCGTCCGATCGCCCGCTCCGTTATCGGAGCAGAAGAAGATGATGGTGTCATCGTCGATCTCGAGCTCCTTGAGGAGTTCAATCACCTCTCCCACGTGGGCGTCAATCATGGAAATCATCGCGGCGATGACCCTGGCGCTCCCCTCCAGGTCACCGTAGCTCTTGAGGGCAGGTTCCGAATCGGGTATCTGGTATTTGCCGTGGGGCGGGGTCCAGGGCGCGTAGCAGAAAAAGGGTCTGTCCCTGTTCTCCCGAATGAACGCCAGCATTTCCTTCAAGATGAGATAGTGTGAGTATCTTTCCTCCTTCTCTCCGGAGAGGCGAACCTTCTGGCCGTTCCTGACCAGGTATTCGGGATAGTAGTTGTGGGCGTGGATCTGATGGTAGTAACCGAAGAAGACGTCGAACCCCTGCTTCTCCGGAGCTCCGGGCGTGTCTATGTCCCCCAGTCCCCATTTCCCGAAACCACCCGTTGCGTATCCGGCCTTCTTCAGGATTTCGGCAATGGTGACATCAGCATCCAGCAGTGGGATTCCGCCGGTGTTGCCCCGCACCGAAGTGTGTCCCGCATGTCTGCCGGTCATTAACGTACTGCGGGCGGGCGCGCAGACGCAGGATCCCGAGTACGCATCGGTGAACCTGATCCCCTCGACTGCCATCCGGTCTATGTTGGGTGTCCTGATGACCCCGGATCCGTAGCATTCCAGATCGGCGTAGCCCATATCATCCACCATGATAAGGATAATGTTGGGCTGACGTTCCTGGTTCGCACGCAGAGAGGTAAACAGCAGGAGCATGCAGGCTGCAAGATACGCCGACCTCAAGATGATGCGTCTATTCATCCGTCCGTTCCTTCCTGAAGATGTGGAGACCATGTTCAGCGCCCCAGACCGGGTTCTCCTCCGCGTCATCTTCAAACCGTACCCACTCTACTCCGTAAGGGTTCTGCTCGTACCCGCTGACATAGATCTTCAAGTGTGCGAGGTGGGTTTCGCCGTACCGTTTCTGCTTTGTGGGTATCCCCAGGTGGTAATACCTCATCCTAGAAGGGCTTCAGGTGGTAGATCCTGCCCCACTCCTTGTAGACAGAGAAGTAAACGTCTCTCGTCGAGGCAGAATAGACAATCGACCAGGTTGTCCCCTTCTGCTCCACATCGCGCAGAATGTTCATGCTTGCTTTCCAGTCAACGTTACCTCCCTCGGCCTCAAGCGCCTCAGACATGGTGCGATATCGCCAGCATTTCTCTCTCAGGGCTGAGTCTGCCACCTCGTGGACACGCTTTGTGCTCATGACCTGCCAGGATGCCTCTCCGGAGGTTTCCCTCCACTCGTCATCAACATACTCCAGAACGACGGAACTCCCCGACGAGTCCACGATGAGAAGGTGGGCCACCAGGGTGTTTCTGTCCAGGAGGAAGGGGGCGCACCCTCTGGCAAGTTGAACAGCTTCTTCCGTGGTCCTAGTCCTGTCAAGCATTCGTCGTATAAGGTACGACACAAACACCGGCTCCCTGTCGCTCCTGGCCTGCACGATCGACTCCTCATCACCGGCCACGGCCACCGCAAGACCGTGCTCGTTGATCCCATCCATTGCATAGAAGGGAGCCAGGAGCAGTTTTCGGCCCGGTTCAACGGATGCAAGCTCCAGGAGGTCTACCCCTTTCCCAAACCCCAGATCCACGGCTCGTGAAAAGGAGATCGAGGCGTAACCATCCGGTGGATGGTAGAAGCTGACGATGATCGATCCAACGTTCTCATTGTCCCAGTTTCGACCCATGAGGACGGCATCGGCCGTCCTTGTGGAAAACACGCTGCAGTAGCGCGACCGGTCATTGATAAAGGGATCGTCTATGAGGTTCTGGTTCTCCTCCTGGAACAGCTTCTCGCGATCCCCGTAGTGCGTCATGAGATAAAGGCCGTCCATCCCCTTGACCTTCACCAGACTCTGCAGCGTTCTGAACGCATCTGCCTCCGAGAGGAGAGGCTGCCGGAATTGCAGCTCCGCGACGCTCTCCTGAGCAGATCCCGACGCTGATAACAGCACCAGGAGAACAACGACAATAGCCTTCTTCCACGCCGTGCCAATCAACATGTCTCATTCCTTCCAAGGTTTTGATTCCATACCCATACTGGATACGGAGGACACCGCGGAATGTTAAGACCTCAGAATTGCTGTATCAATTCCTCTCCACCGGGGACTTCAAGTCTGGCCTCCATCCCCCTCCACCGGACGATCAGCGTGAACGGCTTGCTGCTGGAGACCCTGAGTGTTCGCGTGCCGTTCTCCCCCGCGGCATCGCAGACCAGATCCACCGTCTTATCGCCAAACCGGAGCTTCTCAATGCCGACGCGCAGGGGGGTTGTCACGTTCCAGTCAATCCTGTTCCGGACGGCGTCGGCCTTGATCCCGATCGCAAACTCAATCAGATAGAGAATCGGGCCAATCCCGGTCCAGCCCACAAAATCAGGTTTGGCAGGGCGGCCCGGCGCTGTGGTATCGGCCGAGTAGTTTTCCCAGACAGTGCCGGTTTCATCAAAGACTGCTCCGATCTGCTGAAGATGCTCCAGGGCAATCTCGCGGGCCAGGCTGTCCTTCCCGTAACGTTCCAGGCCCCGTATGACCATCGTCTCGGTTGGTGCCCATACGGCTCCCCGCCAGTATCCCCCGTACCTGTCATAGCCCGGTTGGTCAGCGGCAAGAGTCGGGATCCGATGGGTGCGGCCGAAGGTCCGGGGATTCTTCAATTCGGCAGCCAGTGCGTCCGCCTGCTCCTGAGTCGCCACGCCGGCCAGGAGTGTCCAGTAGCCGGCGACAGTCTTGATCCCTGCGCGGCCCCCGTTGAGCGTCAGGTCGTAGAAGAATTCGTCCTGCGGATCCCACATCTTCTCCCGGATCAGTCCGGCGGTCTCGGTGGCCTCCATACGAAACGCGGCTGCCTCCTTTTTCTTTCCCAGAAGGAGGGCAAACTCAGCGAGCTGGTCTCCAAACATCACCATTTCGGAGGAGATGTCAATAGCCGTCCCTCCACGTTCCAGGAAAGGATTCCGCGGGGAGTTGTCCATGCTTGCCCAATCGGTCACATAGAGTCCGTTTCCCTGACGGAGATACTTCTGAAGCGCCCTGTAGTATCGCACCAGCGGTTCGTAAACTCGTTCCAAACGGGTATGGTCCCCGGTTATGCGGAGGCTTTCCCACTCCGCCCAGGCGAGAATAGGGTGGTTGAGCGC
>JBATTW010000398.1:0-6450 GCA_049670805.1 Bacteroidota bacterium | reverse complement strand
CACCGGGACAGATGGAGTTCGTTACACCCGAGGAGATAGCCGAGAGTACCGTCTTCGAGATCAAGGCGGGCAACACGGGTCACGACATCATCAACGCACTCGACAATGCCACGCTCGCACCCACGTACCGGGCAGGTTTCCTCTTTAACAGCGCCCTCTCCCGGATGAAAAAACTGGAGCAGAAACACGGGGTCGATTCCATCGCCTTCGAAATGCTGGGCCCTCCTCGGCTCTCGAAACTCCTCTACGAAACGTACCTGCTAAAGCTCTGCTTCGGCGAGATGAGAACGGTCGTACGAACCGGCGCCGCTCTGCTGAGCAAACGCCTCTACGATCTCATCCGTACAGACGATCTGCTCCGCTCCCAGATCATCTCCATCGGGATTCCCATACTTCTCCCCGATGGAAAGTCTCTCGTCCGCGGAACAACGGTGAAGATTCCACCCCACAGAGGAGAGGGAGAACTCCCCGTCAACCCCGAGACGATCGATCGGTGGGCGCACGACGGCTGGGTCGATCTCCGTGAGCGCAACATGAACCGCTGGAGACAACGGTTCGTCGAGATCATCGAAGATGTGGAGAGTATCCCCCTGACCGAGACGAGCTCCAAGACAATGCACAATCGAGAATACTGGAGTAACCTGCAGGACATTGATCCCGGCAAGATCTGCGGGTGGATCTTCACGTACGAGGAGAAGGGAAGACGCATGAAGGCATAGTTTCCGCGTCCCATGACCCGCACGGGGACGCGCCGGGACGCCAGAAACTCCATGAATACGACGACTACCATCGGTCTGGTTGTTTGCACCTCAGCCCTCCTCATCGCAGCCGCAGGGCGGTGCCTGATCCTTGCAAAGCGAACTGGAAGACGCGGGTCCTGGTCGCTTCTGATCGTTGCACTGGTCTGCACGGCGGTGGCAACCAGCTCTCTCTCCCTGTCGGAGAGCGGTTCACTCCCGTCTCTTGTCGGACAGATCCTCCTCCTTGTTTCCGCGGCTGTTCTCCTGATCTTCCTCCTGAAACATGATACCCCTGTAAGCGTTCTCCCCGGCGAACCGGGCGGTACCTTGGCACAACCGAAGGAGCGGCTCAGCATGTTCGCCGGGGCCGGAATGGAAGGAATTTGCTTTTTCAGTGAGGGCCGGATTCTCGACACCAACCAGCAACTCTCGAATATGCTCGGGTATACTCGGAGCGACCTGTACGGAAAGCACCTTACGGATATTCTCCTGGCGGGATCACAGAAGCCGTTGCGCATTCCCCCAAAGCGAGGCCACGAAGTCGCTTACGAGGCCCGCGCCGTTCGGAAGGACAGGACCTCCTTCCCTGTCGAGATCCGGGAACAGTTGGTTTCCCTTCCCGAGGGCAAAGCGAGGGTAATGGTCCTGAGGGATACCACAGCACAGAAGGAGACCGAGGAACTCCTCAGGGAAAGCGAGGAGAGTTTCAGGGAACTTGCGGGGAGCGTTACGGATGTCTTCTTTGCCACAGACAGAGAGTTCCATGTCACATACTGGAACAAGGCCTCCGAGTACCTGACCGGCATCTCCTCCAGGGACGCAACGGGCAATGTTCTCTTTGACCTTCTACCGCAGATGAGGGGGAGCACGACAGAGACTGCATTTCGAGAGATCCTCCAGACACGCGAACCGCGCAGCGTCGTCAATGAATACGATTTCGGGGGGGAAACCATCGTCCTCGAAATCAGGGGTTACCCGACACGCCGCGGGCTCTCCGTCTTTCTACATAACATTACTGTACAGAAACGTGCCGAAGAAGCTCTTCGTGAGAGCGAAGCGCGTTTCCGACGACTGGCTGATCACGCACCGGGGATCATCTACCGTCTTCGCACACACCCCCACATTTCTCTGGAATACGTAAGCCCCGCCGCGACGACGCTCACCGGCTACACCACAGACGAACTCACGGGCCGCAACACTCCCCTTGCACAGTTCATCCTCGAGGAAGACCGTTTTGCTATCGATCAAGTTCTGGGTACGGCTGCCGGGGCGGGCAAGCCTGTCGTCCTCAGATGGATGTGCAGGGACGGGACGATTGTCTGGATGGAGCACCGGACAAGCCCGATCTACGACGGATCAGGAGCGATCGTTGCGGGCGAAGGAATTGCCATCGATATCACAGGCAGAATCCTGGCCGAGATGGCCCTGCGGGTTAGCCTCGAGGAGAAAGAGGTGCTCCTGAAAGAAATCCACCATAGGGTGAAAAACAACCTGCAGATTGTCTCCAGCCTCCTCAGCCTGCAGACAGAGCACGTGGACCCTGAAAATGCACTGGAGGCACTGAGGGAAAGCCAGGCCAGAGTCCGATCGATGGCAATGATCCACGAGCAGCTCTACAGCTCCGGCGATCTCGCGAGGATCGATTTCGATCGATACGTCCGCGATCTTGCAGGATTCATATTCAGGATGTACAGTTCCGAAGCGGCAGGCATCTCCCTCGAGGTCGATGTTCAGGCGATCGCGCTCGGAATCGACCGGGCGATCCCCTGCGGGATCATCATCAACGAACTGCTCACCAACGCGCTGAAGCATGCCTTCCCCCATGGGTCGGCCGGCTCCGTGCTCGTTCGGTTTGCAAAGGGAGGTGACGAGGGAATCGTCCTCACAGTGGAAGACGACGGCGTCGGGATACCGGAAGATTTGGATCCGGCAAAGAGTTCGTCGCTCGGGCTTGAACTCGTACAGACGCTCGTGGAACAACTCAAGGGAAGAATGTCCATGGAGAGCGCGGGGGGCGCCCGGTTCACCATCAGGTTTCCCGCCTAGAGCGAGAGTCAATCAACAAGGGCGAACCGCTCCTCTTCCGGGCGGATCTGATCGTGGAGCCTTCGAAGGGCCCTGTAGGCGTCCCTGCTCCCACGCCGATACCCCGCGCGGTAGAGACGTACAGCCTCAGAGAACGATTCTGACACCCCCGTCCCCGTTTCATAGCAGTACCCCAGGGCGACCTCTGCAAGGACGGAGCCTTCCAGAACCGCCTCATGCAGGAGCTCGATGTCTGTTTCAGCCAGCCATCCCCCCGAAGCTTCCCGCACATGCGACACAACGATCCGGATCTCCGCCTCACGGCTTCCGGCATTCCGCGCCATCTCCCATTGAACGAGAGCGCTGTCGCCGTCGGGGGTTGTCCATCGACCTGAATAGAAGCAGAGGCCGAGCTCGATCATCGATGGGATGTGTCCTCCAGCGCTGGCATCCTGGAGAAATCGAAATGCCTGGTCTTCTGTGATCTGAGCCCCCTGCTGAACCAGCAAACCGTTGAAACCCAGCGCCACCATTCCGGCCCATGCGAACATCGCCGCGGGATCGTTTTTCTCCGCCCGCGATCTCAGTTCTGTCACGAAGCCATCTCTCTGCAACAGCGACCACAGCAATCGCGGGGCCCGGGGGCTGTCCATCCGGATCGCTCGGACATAGTAGAATGAGGCAAGAACGGGGTCCGAGTTCACGCCCGTTCCGTTTTCATAGCTCCGCCCGAGAAGAGCAAGAGCCTCCGGGCTTCCCGCATCTGCCGCCCGCAGAACCGCCTCGAACGTTGCGGAGTCTGTCTCACTCGCCTTGTCCAGCATTTGTGACATCCCGAGGGCCTGTTTCATCTCCGGACCGGCGCGCTCGAGTGCACTCTTCAGCAGCGTCCCCAAGCCCTCACCGTATGATGTGTCTGGTTTGAAATCCACGAAGACCGGCAGTGCCGGCTGTCCCCCCCCGAGCGGGGCCCCGGCCGCGGCAAAGGCAGCGCTGCCCGAGGTGTCTGCTGACGCATCAGCGCCCGCGCGCTGGGCTTTGATCTGCTCATCGATGAATGCGAGGAGTTCGCCCGCAGATTTGTGGCCGCCGTCTGCAGCCATCTGAGCCCAGACGCGCGCACTGTCCAGATATCTTGGTACAACGAGGTTCTCGATGTGGAAGATGCTCAGAAAATACTGCGCGTCCAGCATTCCGTGGCTTGCAGAATAGAGCAAATGCCGGTACGTTTCGAACGGGTCCCAGGGAATTCCCCATCCGTAGTAGGTCAGTAGCCCGAGATTGAACCTGGCTTCCCTGAGGTTCTGCTCAGCCGCCTTTGTGATCCAGATGGCAGCCTTCGCGGTATCAGCCTGGACGCCAATTCCCACGAAATAACGGAGCCCGAGTTCGTGCTGCGCGAGCACATCCCCGGCACTCGCCTTTCGCGAAATAAGAAACGTTTGCCAGATCTGATACAGATGGTCCGAGCGCCTGAGCCGGGGGAGCTCGTCCGGAGCCACGTAGTCCTTGAAGACAGGACTGTCCTGAGCCCGCTGGGCAAACACCATCCCTTCCCCCGCGACACAGATGGCAGCCACCAGAAGGAGACGATAGAGAAGACCACTCTTGAAAGGTAACGTACCGCTCCGTGGGCAGTTCTGCGGGTAGGGAATATTCACTATCAACTGTGATTGAAATGGGTGATCGTGGAAAATACCACAATCGGCCCTAAAAAGGAAGAAGGAGGAGGCAGGGGATTAAAACCGGTCACCTACTCGTACCGGAGGGATTCAATCGGGTCTAGCATTGCCGCCTTCCAGGCGGGGTAGACACCGAACACAAAACCCACGAGCGAGCAGACCCCGATGCCGATTGCAGCCCAGTCCCAGGGAATGATAGCCGGAACTTCGAGGAGGATGCCGACAACGTTACCGCCAATGACACCAAACACCACACCAATGAGCCCACCGATCTGACAGAGGATGATTGCCTCAACCATGAACTGCGCAAGGATATCCTTCTTCTGCGCCCCGATGGCTTTCCGGATGCCTATTTCCCGCGTTCGCTCGGTAACCGAGACCAGCATGATGTTCATAATGCCGACACCCGCGGCAAGAAGAGCGATGGAGCTCACCAACAGCACACCCAGACGAAGATAGAGCGTGAACTCGTTGAACTGGTTTACCACGGAATCATTTGAGTAGTAGAAGAAATCATCATCCTGTCCGGGGGAGACATGACGGGCTGTGCGGAGAATAAACCGAACCTGCTCGATCGCGTCATCAAAGACATCCCTGTTGAGAGCCTTTACCATGATGTGGAGACTGGTCCGCGCCTTCCCGTACTTGTTGAACCATGCTGTAATAGGTATGACGGCAAAGTTGTCTCTTCCCCCTCCGAGCGCGCCTCCCTTCAACTTGAACACCCCGATCACCTCATACAGAGAACCGTCAACTCGTATTGTCTGGCCAACCGGATCGATATAGGTGGGGAACAGCTTCTCACGCACGGCAATCCCGAGAATCATCACCGGCCGCGCAAGCTCGATATCCGCCGTCGTGAGCCCTCTTCCAACCTCCACCTGCCAGTCGTTCGTGTAGAGCCCCTCGATGTTCTCTCCTGCGAGGGCCACGTTCGGGTTTGTCTTCTCTCTTCCCCAGACAAAAAGCCTGCCGTACCTCCACGCCTCGATCCCCACCGCCTCCGCCAGCGTCGCCCTTTCGTGGACCCGCAGGGCCTGATCGTAGGTGATGTCCCGGCGGTTGCGGATCCGCATGTTGCCGGAGCGAAAGTTCGGATATTTCTGGACCTGGAAGGTGTTGACGCCCAGCTGTGAAAGTCCCTCCTCGATGCTGTTTCGGAGCACACCCACCGCGGTCATAACCGAAATGATCGAGAATACCCCGACCACGATACCCAGAAGAGTAAGGATAGAACGAAGTTTGTTTGCACGGATTGCTGCCAGAGCCATTCCGACGCTTTCCCTCACATTCGCCCACTCCAGAGCAATCTTACTCATAGCGAAGTGCCTCAATGGGATCCAGCGTTGCCGCTTTCCAGGCCGGATAGACACCGAAGACCAACCCTACCATCGAACAGACACCGATACCGATAGCAGCCCAGTCCCACGGGACGATTGCCGGGACCTCGAGGAGGAGTCCGACCACATTGCCTCCAATGATGCCGAAGATAACCCCGAAGATACCTCCGATCTGACAGAGGATGATCGCTTCGATAATGAACTGCGACAGAATCGCCTTGCGCTGGGCACCCACAGCTTTCCGGATGCCGATCTCCCGTGTTCGCTCTGTAACAGACACGAGCATGATGTTCATGATGCCAACCCCCGCGGCAAGGAGCGCAATGGAACTCACCAGCAGTACCCCCAGTCGAAGGTAGAGCGTGAATTCGTTGAACTGTGATACGACGGAATCATTCGAGAAGTAGAAAAAATCGTCCTCCTCTCCGGGCCGGACGTTGCGGGCGGTCCGGAGGATGAAGCGTACCTGCTCGATGGCGTCTTCAAAAACCTCCCGGTTGAGGGCCTTCACCATAATGTGGAGGCTCCTCCCAGCTTTCCCGTACTTCTGGAAGAAGGTCGTGATGGGAATAACGGCCAAATTGTCAGCGTCGCCCCCGAGCGCACCCCCCTTCTTCTCGAACACCCCGATCACTTCGTAGAGAGAGCCGTCCACCCGGATAG
>JBATTW010000397.1:0-6084 GCA_049670805.1 Bacteroidota bacterium | reverse complement strand
ACGACGGTATGAGGGCGAATGCAAACGCGGAGTATCCACTCCTTCTCCTTCCGGCGGAAGTATTCTTCCCCCCTCTGTCGAAAGATTTGCGCAATTGAGTCCCCCTCCTCGATTTCGATTTCGCGGTCAAGGTCCACGAAGTCATAACCCAGGCAGTTCGCCAGAATCGGGCCAATGGTACTTTTTCCGCTTCCCATAAAACCCGTTAGGTAGATCCGGGTACGCTTCGATGTCTCTGAGTACATCAGTCGGTCCTGCGGATTTTGCCCCGTCTAGTCATGGACATCCGCCCTCCCTGTGGTCACACGCCTCCCGGCAGTATCGAGCAAGCTCAATGGGCGAACTCCGGAGGGAAGTATAATGCTGTATCAAGGGGGGGCAGGATCACCCACGGTGTGCGCCGGTCTAGATGGTAAAAGCCGCTCCAATCTGGAAAACAACCCCATCTGTGTGAATCTTCGATTCAAACGGCTCGGTGCTCACGTTGAGCACTGCTCCACCGTAGTTGATCCGGGGAGCCGGGAAGACGTTCGTGGAGGCGAATTGCAGGTCACGGAACTTCATCTCTCCCGTGATAGAAAACCAGTCATTCAACCCGTAGCTGAGGCCCGCCACCACATGGATACCATAGCCCGGCTCCGAATCCACCGTCGGCGCCTCAACCCCCGCCAGCGTGTAGGTACGATGTCCGATGTACATCCCGGCGCCACCCCCGATAAAGACCTGAAACGTCCGGGTCGAAAAGGGGATGATAAAATATCCGGTCAGTTCCAGCGGGAAGACTCGATACCCGTCCTCGACCTGCACGCCCTGACGGAACGCCACACCCACGGTACGGTCAAGAGATGCCTGGAGGTATTCAACCGAAGCCCCGATAGCGACCAGCGATTGCGCAACGCGGTACTTGACTTCGACGCCATACCCGGGCGTACCCTCGACAAGGAACGACTGCGAACGGGTAAAAGCATCGCTGGCGTTCGGATTGGGAAAGATCTCAGAGCTGGTAGTGTAGTTGCCTTTGAGGATGATGCTGAGTCCCCCGTCCTGGCAGATCAGCTGCCCACCCGGGATGACGAGGAGCAAACCCAGCAGCGTCGCGACCACCGTCCTGCACACCATGTCGCCCTCCTCTTCTCGAACTCACCGGAAGTAGAGATCCCTATGGTCTTCAATATCAGCAAGATTCTTCAATTGGTCAAGCCAGTCAGCCAGAACCCGGTTTCGTTTTTCTTGCAACAGCTGGGTTTTGAGGTCCTCCTTCTGGGATGCGTACGCTACGGAATCGAGATCGGAACGAGAGAGAAGCTGAATCAGATACGCTCCGCGCGTACCGCGGATAGCCGGGGAGACCGCCCCGACATCCAACCCTGCAACAGTACCCAGAAAACTCATATCGCGCCCGACACCGGGGACAGCGGCACTCAGAGTGAACTCACCCGTATCCTGAACCTTCAGATCGGTGTTCAATGCCTGTGCGGCTGTGAGGCCATCCTCGGGCCCGAGTTGATTTCTGACCTCTGCCGCCATCTCGATGGTGCGATCGATTTTCGCCTCACGAAAGGCCAGCGGCCGAATCGATTCCTTCACCTCGTCCAAGGGTCGCACACCGGCGTCTCTGGCATCGGCAATCGTGAGAATCGCATACCCGTTCGTCATGGTATACGGTTCGCTCACCGACCCAACCGAGTTGTTGAACGCCCACTTCGTGATGCTCTCGTTCAGGCCAATCCCCGGAATGACACCTCCATCTTCCTGGATTGTCGTCTCTCGTATGTCAAACCCCATCTGCCCCGCCTCGGTGGCAAAGTCTGTCTGCTGCGCGTTGTATGAAAAATCGCGCGATCGATCGAAAACATCATTCCGTGTCTGCGGGCTTACCTCAATCTTCATGCCGATGTGGGCAATCTTGAGTTCCCTCACGTCACGGTCCGTGACTTCAATGATGTGGAGCCCGAAGGGTGACCGCAGCGGCCCCACGATCTCGCCAACCCGGGCGCTGAACGCGGCATTCTCAAATGCTGGGGTCATTTTTCCCTTCCCGAACCAGCCGAGATCCCCTCCGACCCGGGCGCTCCCGGGATCTTCAGAAAACATCACTGCAACCTGCGCAAAGTCCGCCCCCTCACGAACGGCCTGGGTGACACTGTCCGCCCGAGCCGTTACGGTGTTCGTGTCCTCGGCACCCGTCAATGTGAAGAGTATGTGCCGAGCCCGGACAAATTCATCCTGGGATGTCCGCTCATCAAGCACTTTGAGGAGATGGATGCCATCCGCGTCCTCCACAGGACCGACGATGTCACCCCGATGAGCGGCAAACGCTGCGTTTTCCAGCGCAGCGTTCATTTCGCCATGCCGGAAGAATGCTCCGCTGTCCGGAGTGTCCGAATACGTTGAGGCAAGATCAATGAAATCAAGCCCGCTGCGTGCCTTTTCGGCCACCTCTTCCATGTCATTCCAACGAGCGGCTGAGTCAGACGTCGAAGGATTCTCGGGAAGCACGACGTAATTCAGGGTTCTGGTTGCCTCATAGCGATATCGATCCAGATTCCCTTCGTAGTAGTTTCTAAAGTCTTCTTCCGTGAGTTCGACTTCATCATCCTTGACAAGGGTGTTCGCGTCGAACAGGCAGTAGGATGCTGTCATTGTTTGATACTGCTCGACGAAACGTTGACGGATTTCTCCCTCGGTGACACGGATCGATGCCATCATGAGGCTCTGGAGCTTTTCCTGCTGGCGGCGAGCCCGAAGACCCTGTTCGTACTCCACCAGCCAGTTTGTGCCGTAGTTGGGGTCGACACCCTGCGGATCCCGGATGAACTGGTTGGGATTGCTGAGGAACTGGTCGTAGAGATCACGACGAAACTGGCCTGTGGAATCGACGAAATTGCGTCGGAGATCCTCCGGCGGGTTGTCCCCGCGTACCCAATCGATCAGTTCCTGATCAGTGGCCTCGATGTCGAAGCGCTGGATTTCTTCCTCCAGAAGATATTCGGTGACGAGGCTCTGCCATACCTGTTCCCGAACCTGTTTCAGTTGGTTCTCATCGGGTTCGGCACCCGTCTGTGCCTTCTGCATCTCTGTCATGCTCCGAACCAGTTCGGTGAACTCACGGTAGCTGATTTTCTTTCCATTGACCGTCCCGATGACGTCGGCGCCACCGCCCCGCATTCCCAGATAGTCCATCCCCCACTCGAAGACGATCGTGATAACGAACGCAACGAGAAGCCCGATCAGGATTACAGGCATGTTGTCACGCATGCGAGTCATGATTCCCATACGACCAGACCACCTCCTGATGTTGAATTTTTGTGCGGAATCACAAAAATATACGCTAATGGGCCCGCAATAGCAATCGCTTTCTGGTTGACTTTGATGCAGTGTTGGGTTATATTTCTCAGTTCCAGTAACTAAGTGAACTTTAACCTCCCAAGCAGTGAATTCCCAGAATGCGAAAGCACAGAGCTAAAATCATTCTCATCGTGGGGGCCGTTCTCCTCTCACTGTACCTCCTCTATCCAACATACCAGGACTACGGGTTTCGGCAATCCCTCGGTCAGTTGAGCGGAGAGGACAGCCTGGGATTCATAGAGGAAAACGAGATGGACATCCGCGACGCCCGGACTGATCGGATCAAGCTCGGCCTCGACCTTCAAGGCGGGATGCGCGTTGTCCTGGAAGTCAACGTTCTCAAGCTGATAGAGGATCTGGCCAAGAACAAGGATGCGACCTTCACCGATATCCTCGAGGTCGTCAAGGGAGAGGTCCAGCAGTCGGAGGAATCTCCCGTGCTCATTTTGCGACGGAACTTCGAGGAACGCCAGATTCGCATGAGCAGGTACTACGGAAGCCTCCGGGACGATAACGACAGGATCTACGGGTTCCTCGAGAACGAATCTGAAAAAGCAATCGACCGGGGCATGGAGATCGTCCGGAACCGCGTCGATCAGTACGGCGTCTCAGAGCCGAGTATCCAGAAACTGGGTGCGAATCGGATCATTGTGGAGCTTCCGGGCGTCACCAAGGAGGCCGAGGTGCGTCGGCTCCTGCAGGGCACCGCACTCCTCGAATTCAAGCTCATGAAGGATCCCGAGCTCGTCTATCGTGTCATGGATGCAATCGACAAAGCAGTAGCCGATCTGACGACAACGGACTCTACCGACACATCCCTCGTGGCTGCTCGGCCTGACGACACAACGGCAATCGATACACCGGAAGGCGACCTGACGCCGGAGGAGTTTGCAAAGAAGCACCCCTTCTTCTCAGTTGCGCTCATCAACCCGGACCAGTTCCCCGGTGATGCCGTCGTTGCCGAGGAGAACAAGGAGAAGATCCGGCGCATGCTGGAGCGGGAAGAGGTGCAGCGGGTTATCCCGAACGATTTTCAGTTCGTCTGGAGCGCAAAGCCCAAAGTGTTTGACGATACACGCTACTTCATGCTCTATGCCGTGAAGCGTACAGCGGAGCTTACCGGTGGGGTTATCGTCAATGCGCGCCACCAGATCGATCCGAGTTTCAACCAGCCTATCGTTACGATGGAGATGAACAGCGAGGGAGCGCGCGAATGGGCACGCATTACCGGCGCAAATGTCAACAAGCGAGTCGCCATTGTTTTGGACAATGCGGTCTTTTCCGACCCGGTCGTCCGGAACAAGATCATCGGCGGGAACTCCCAGATCGAAGGGCTGGACGATCTTGACGAGGCACGGCTTCTGGAGATCGTCCTCAAAGCAGGCGCACTCCCTGCCCCGGTCGAGATCATCGAGCAGCGGTCGGTCGGACCTTCCCTGGGCGAGGACTCCATTCGATCCGGAATCTTCTCTGGCGGGCTCGCTACGCTTCTCACTATACTCTTCATGGTGTTCTACTACCGCACAGCGGGGGGGGTGGCAGACGTCGCGCTCATCTTCTGCCTTCTCTTCCTGCTCGCTGTCCTGGCGGCGTTTCATGGCACGCTGACACTGCCAGGCATCGCAGGTATCATCCTGACCCTCGCCATCGCTGTCGACGCCAATGTTCTCATCTATGAGCGCGTTCGCGAAGAAATCGCCACAGGCAAAACGCTGCGGGCAGCCATCGATGCGGGATATGACAAAGCATTTACAGCCATCTTCGACACGAACCTCACCACCTTCATCACGGGGGTGATCCTCTATCAGTTCGGTACCGGACCCGTCCAGGGGTTTGCTCTGACGCTCATGATCGGTATCGCGTCCAGTATGTTCAGCGCCGTGTTTATCACACGCGTCATCTTCAACATACTGGCAGACAAATACACGACGGGCATCCAGTTCGGTTAGGCTCAGGAGATTTTTTTTATGCGCATTCTGGGAAAGACAAATATCAATTTCATGGCCACGCGCCGGAGCTGGTACATTGTTTCGGCCGTTATCATCCTGGCGGGACTCGCTTCGCTGTTCGTGAAAGGCGTCAATTACGGGATCGACTTCCTGGGCGGCACCGAGCTCGTGGTCCGGTTCGACCAGCCCGTGGACATAGGCGAGGTTCGATCAGCGATGACCCGTGTGGGATTCGAGAGGGCGGAAATCAAGACCTTTGGCAGCGAGAGGGACATTCTCATTCGGACCGGCTCGATCCAAACCGGAGAAGGTGTCGCCGTGGGAGACATCCTGCAAGAGGGTCTGAGGGAATCCTTCTCCGGAAACCCATTTGTTGTCCAGAAAGAGGACAAGATCGGTCCAAAGATCGGGGCGGAACTGAGACGTGATGCGGTCTACGCTATCGTCGCCTCCCTGATCGCCATATGGCTGTATATCGGATTTCGATTCAGGTTCGTCTACGGTGTCGGCGCGGTAGCTGCCCTGTTCCACGATGTGCTCCTCACGCTTGGCATTATCTCCATCTGCGACGGGGTGGGCGGTCTCAACCTCGAGATCAACCAGAATATGATTGCCGCGTTTCTCACCCTGGTCGGGCTCTCGGTCAACGACTCTGTTGTTATTTTTGACCGAATCCGTGAAAACCAGAAGATTTTCAAGACCATGAACCTCGCCGACCTGATGAACAAGAGCATCAACGAAATGTTGAGCCGAACGATTATTACCTCCGGCACCATCTTCGTCGTAC
>JBATTW010000396.1:0-5044 GCA_049670805.1 Bacteroidota bacterium | reverse complement strand
TGACAGCCCATTTGGACTTTGCGGGGCGATACCAGTACGTCATTCGCTCCTCGAGTGTTCGCGCAACGTTGGACGGTTTGACCGGAGCGAAGATGTTGGGGTCGTCGACCGTGTAAAACTCGCCGTCGTTCGACAGGTCGTCGTTCAGGACAACTCCTCTCGAATCAAAGTAGTCGAAGCGGACACCGATATTGAGGATGAAGTTCTTGAACTCCATCTTGTCCTGGATGTACCCCGAGATCTCAATAGGATCCCTGTCGTAGACGTCATGAAAGTTCGATGACACGGGAAGAATCCGCGTCTGTATGAAAGGACTGTCCGTCGCCAGGACGATATCAGATTGTGACGCGATCGGCTGCAACTGGATGTCCTCGAAGAAGAGGTCGTGCGAACGAAGCTCCGCACCGATCTTTATGAGGTTGATTCGGTCGATCTGACTCGAGATATCGAATTTCAGGAGCCGCGTGATCGTCTGCCGCCCGAACACGGCCATATCCGTTCCCCCGGTATAGAAACTGTAGGTGTCGTCCGTCAGAAAGAGCTTCGGATGAACATACCTCGGATTCCCGGCGACAACTTTCTCGATCAGATCGCCGGAACCATCATTCGCCGGTTCGTACTCCAGATCGTAGAGCTGGTACCCAACATCGCGTTGAAACCACGAGGCGCCGATCGTGTAGAAGGTGGTCGGCGACAGCGTATGCGTGAGTTGAAGTATGAGGGTGTGGGCTTTTCGTTTATCCCTCCCCAGACCGTCCGGATTCCAGTAGTACATATTGTTGTAGCCACCCCCGGGGTCCGCCTGGGCGCCGCCCCCCTCCGTCTGGTCATAGATGTAGTTCCCCGTCAGTTTCATCGTCGGGATGATTCTCCAGGCCAGCTTTGCCTGACCATACCAGCGCTCGAAGGGATTCATGGCTACAGCCGAGCTGTCCCCCTGACCTTCGGGGTCCCTCGAGAGGGTGAATACTCTTGTTATCTCGTTTGTATAGGAGATGTTCCATGGGTTGAAACGCTTGAAACCGTTGAGCCAACCGCCATTGTAGAAATAGCGACCGTTCACAAAAAACGTAAGCTGCTCACCCAGGACAGGCCCGCTCAGGCTCGCCTCGATATTCCGTACGACTGTCGGGTCGAAAGAATCGTTGCCGGGGAAGAGTTCGTCGTGCGACGTTACATATTGCCCTCCCCAGACGCTCACGCCGCCAGAAAACGACGGTCCGCCTTCCTTCGTGGCTATATTGATGATCCCTGCCATCGCCTGGCCGTACTCCGCATTGAACGCTCCCGAGACAAGCTGCAGCTCCTGCACCAGGTTCTTGTTCACTTCCACGACACGGGAGCCGTCATAGACGTCCGTGACCGGAACACCGTCAATCCAGTATGCCACCTCGCCACCGCGCCCGCCGCGGAGACTCCCCGCAACAAACCCGGCCTGGAGCTCCAGAACTTCCGCGACCTCCACAACCGGAAGAGCTTCCATCTGCGCGCTACTGACGATTGCGGTCTTCGCCGTAACGTCCTGCTGCAGAAGAGGCCGTTGGGCCGTGACCACCACCTCCTCCGCAACCTCGAGCACGGTCGACGCCAGCTGGACATTGATCGTCGTCGTAAGATCGATCGAGACCTGTACGTTTTCAATCCGCTGACGGGTGTAGCCCACGGCAGATACAACGAGCGTGTAGGTTCCCGGGTGGATGTTCAAAATGACGTAGTAGCCGTCGATATTCGTGGCTGCCCCCTGAGCGGTCCCATCGATAAGGACATTGACGCCGATGAGGGCCTCGCCTGTCTGGGAATCTGTGACCTCCCCGGCTATCTTCCCGGTGTTCCCGGCATAGGCAAGAGAAGCCACCCCGAGCAGAATCACGAGAACGATCCACCGTCGTCCAAACATAGTTCTGACTCCTTATGATTTCGAGTGGTGTGCTCCATCGATACAGACGTCGCTTGCATCGTGGAGTGAAAAGCTTTCTGGCACGGGCTCGCTTGCAGGGCGACCACCGCATGTAGCCCGCACGATCAGTTCGGGCACAAACGATGTCGCAGACGGGGGAAGTACCGGCCGCTTTATTCTCTCTACGAGGTGTTCAAGCGCAATTACACCCATTTCATACATCGGCTGTCGCATCGTTGTCAGACGCAGGTGCCGCGCAAACTCTATGTCATCGAATCCCACCAGGGCCATGTCTTCCGGAACACGAACACCTTCCTCCTTTGCAGCCTCGAGGACGCCGACCGCCTGTATATCACTCGCGACAACAACCGCCCGGACAGGCTCACCGCGATGGCTGAGCTGGAGAAGCCTCTTCATAGCCTCCCAGCCCGCTTCTTCCGTGAACCCATCCTGCCGGGCGTCCGCGGAGTTGAAGACAAGCTCATCATCGTATCGAATCCCGGCCTCCTCGAGGGCATGGCGATATCCGGCCAAACGGTCAATCGCGGGCTGCGTGTTCGGGATGGCGTTGATCATTCCGATGCGACGATGGCCGAGACGAATGAGGTGGTCTGTTGCCCGGCGCTCTCCTTCCCTGTTCTCAATCCGGATCGAATCAAAGGAAGGATGACATGCGTCGACCAGCACAAGTGGAAGGTTCATTTGCTGAAACTTCTCGGCATAGAGATCGGGGAGTGTCATCGAAAAAAACATCACGCCATCCACCCGGCCTCGCTGAAGTGACCGTCGCAGAGATTGTTCCACCTGATCCGTATGGGTCACAGCGTGCAGGATCAGATCCAGACCTACCCGAGAAGCTCTGTCCTGTATCCCCTGAAGAATCTGGAGGAAGAAGTAGTTGGTGAAACACGGGATGATTGCGGCAACGGCGTTAGTTTTTCGGGATGCAAGGCGTTGGGCGTTGGCGTGTGGCTGGTAGTTGAGGCGTTTGGCGACCGCGAGAACCTTCGCTCGGGTAGGTTTGGAGACGCTGGGGTGGTTGTTCAGACAACGTGAAACTGTCCCGATGCCCACCCCTGCCTCGCGCGCGAGGTCATAGATGGTTACGCCCATTGAACGAAATGCGTGCAGGTGCGCGAAATGAATGGTGCGGATGGAAGCGCTTCCACCAAGATACGATATCAAACCCGTTTGTCAAGAGGAATATTCGGGATCCTGTGCTGATCTCCGGTAATCACTCGGTTTTTCTTGTTTTTCTACAACAAGGGCCATATATTCAAATGATCTGTCCTCCAACATCCCCACCGAGAAAATATGGCCGAAGTTCACCTCGTAGACATATCAAAAACCTATGACGGCAAGGTCCAGGCTGTCCGTAGCGTCAACGTCCAGATCCATGACAAAGAATTCGTCGTTCTGGTAGGACCATCCGGCTGCGGAAAGTCAACGGTGCTCCGGATGATCGCAGGCCTGGAGGAGATCACCGATGGAACAATCTCCATTGACGGCCGGGTCGTCAATGACATCGCCCCAAAAGACCGGGACATCGCGATGGTCTTTCAGAACTACGCCCTCTACCCGCACATGTCTGTCTACGACAATCTCGCCTTTGGCCTGAAACTGAGGAAGTACGCCAAGCAGGAGATCGAGACGCGCGTCCGCCAGGCAGCAAAAATCCTGGGCATTGATCCCTACCTGGACCGCAAGCCCAAAGCCCTCTCGGGGGGCCAGCGTCAACGCGTTGCGCTCGGCCGGGCAATCGTCCGGCAGCCCAAAGTGTTTCTCTTTGACGAACCTCTCAGCAATCTCGACGCCAACCTGCGGGTACAGATGAGGACCGAAATATCGCGACTCCATCACCGGCTCCAAACCACCATGATCTATGTTACACATGACCAGATCGAGGCTATGTCTATGGGAGACAGGATCGTGGTCATGAAGGACGGGGTGGTGCATCAGGTCGATACCCCTCTCAAGATCTATCACTCTCCTGCAAACAGATTCGTGGCAGGTTTCATCGGAAGCCCCACCATGAATTTCATCTCCGGCGCCATCTCTTCCGATGGGGCCATTGAGTTTCGCCAGGAGGGATCTTCTTTCGGTTTCACTGTTCCCGGGGCATTCACGCCAAAACTCCGGCCCATTGCCGGCAAACGAGTCACACTGGGGATCCGGCCCGAGCACATCCATATCGCCCAGCCGGCCGAGACTGAAAACGTTGCCCCGTTCGACGCCCAGATCGATGTTGTCGAGCCGGTTGGCAATGAGGTGTTTGTCTACTTCACCACCGGGTTGGAAGAACAGTACGTGGCGCGTCTCGCCACCGACAACCCACCCGCTGTTGGTGCTACATTCAAGCTCCTCATCGACACATCCAAAATCCACTTCTTCGACGCTGAGAGCGAGGTGACGCTATAAGCAGATGCCCTCACCCGGCAACGCCCTGACCAATCCCCACCCCGCCACAGCCGAAATCCAAAAAGACACAACCCTCCTATAGTGCACAGTGACCAGACGACTCCTCACCGTTCTCTTTTTGTGTGCCGCAACCACCCTCACCGGTTGGGCAGAGTGGCAATCCGCGGGCAAGGTCCGTGGCCACCGGATGGCGCGTTCCGGAGACCTGCTGATCGAAACCGAAAACCTTGCACTCACCATCACTGTTCTCGCTGAAGATCTCTTCAGAATGCGCTACGTGCCGCACGGCAGATCGGGCGGCGACTCGTCCTGGGCGGTACTCACTCAAGAATGGGCTCCTGTACGCACGAGACTCATGGATTCAGCCGGCGTGGTCTTCCTCGAGACCGAACAGGTTACGCTCGCTGTTCACAAGAATCCGCTTCGACTGGTGTTCCGGGACCCGGCAGGCGGTGTCATCACCTCCGACCACGGGACGAAAGGGATGAGCTGGTCTGGCGGAGAAACACGCGTCTGGAAAAAGATGCCCGAGGACGAGTACTACTACGGTTTCGGCGAGCAGGCAGGGAGATTCGAGCGCAAACGGACGCATATGACTATGTGGAACTCCGACATCCCCGCCTACGGGCCTGACACGGACCCTCTCTACAAGTCCATTCCCTTCTTCTTCGGCATAGCAGCCGGGAAGGCGTACGGGATATTTCTGGACAGTCCGCGCTGGAGTTCTTT
>JBATTW010000395.1:0-8335 GCA_049670805.1 Bacteroidota bacterium | reverse complement strand
CTGAGCTCTGCCCATCGATACGAACTGAAAGAAGCCCTCTGTCAACTTCTTGGTGTGTTCGGTGGCCACGACGGATCCGGGTGTTGCCAAGGCCTCTGCCCGCGCCGCGAGCCCCGTGGAGTGGCCGACCGGGACGTAGTCGGTGTGGAGGTCGTCTTTGCGAATGGACCGGACTACCACCTCACCCGTGTTGATGCCAACGCGTATCTGGATGTTCACGCCCTTCTCGAGACGGAGTCGTTCGGCGTACCGGCGGGATTCTTCCTGCATTCTCAACGCTGCATAGACAGCCCGATGGGGATGATCTTCCTGCGCGATGGGAGCGCCAAACAGAGCGAAGATCCCGTCTCCCAGGGATTGAGCGACATAGCCCTCGTACCGGTGAACTGCGTTCATCATGATGTGGAGCACGGGATCGACAATTGATCGTGCCTCTTCCGGATCGAGGTCTTCGATCAGTTCCATCGAGCCTTTGATGTCGGCGAACAGCGCGGTGATGGTCTTACGCTCACCATCGACGGTGGCCCGTGATTCAATTGCCGCTTGCTCGTGAAGGATTCGTTCGACAAGGTGGGAAGGCGTGTAGGAGAGGGGGTCTCGGCGGGAGCCGCTCCCCCGGTCGGGGTCTGGCGCGCCAAACACTCTGCGGACACCTGTTATGGATGCTTCAGGCGAGGCCTTGTCCCGGATCAGACTGTTTCCACATCCACCACAGAATTTGAATGTGGAAGGGTTGTCGAACCCGCACCGGGGACAGCTGTTCTTTAGCGGCGCGGCACAGCCACCGCAGAACTTCATCCCCGGAGGATTATCAAAACCGCAACTGGGGCAGATCATTCAGGGTTGACCGATTCGATGTGCCTGATAATGTACGGTGAGTTCGTCCCTTATTCAAGTTGTCCACCTGGCGTACGAGAAAGGGCCGCGGCATGCCGTGGCCCTTTCTCGCTCAGCCCTTCTACGGAATCACCTACTCCGGCTTGGCCCTCATTGAATCCCAGACCATGTAGACAAAGAGAAGAACGAACATGACGAGTCCGATGATCTCTCCTGTGTGTGATTCGCCGAGTGCCGCGTTGTACCAGTCCGCTCCGCCAAACCGCAAGAATGCATTGATGACTCCGAGGAGAGAGCCCCCTGCGATGAACCCCGACGCGATCAACGTTCCCCGCGAAAAGCGAGCGGTGTTGAGCTTGTCGTCCTTTGACCGCGTGGTGACCCACCACGAGACAATCCCTCCGAGCAGGAGGGGGGTGTTCAGCTCCTGTGGGAGGTACATCCCCAGGGCAAATGCGAGAGGGGAGACCCCGATCATAAGCATGAGAAGCGCAACCACGGCCCCGACAAGGTAGAGAACCCACGGGGCCGGGACGTCTGCCATGAGCGGCTGGATGACAGCCGCCATGGCGTTTGCCTGCGGTGCGGCCAGGGCCCCTTCCCCCTTGAACCCGTAGGTTTCGTTGAGGATGAGTATGACAAACCCGACCGTCGCCGCTGACACGATGACACCGAGGAACTTCCATGTCTCCTGCTTTTTCGGCGTGGACCCGAGCCAGTATCCGACCTTCAGGTCTGTGATAAATCCGCCGGCCACGGCCAGCGCCGTACAGACCACGCCTCCGATGATGAGCGCGCTCACCATTCCAGAGGTTCCGGAGAGACCGACCTGTACGAGTATGAAGGAGGAGAGAATCAATGTCATCAGGGTCATTCCGGATACTGGGTTCGTCCCGACGATGGCGATCGCGTTCGCAGCGACGGTGGTGAAGAGGAACGCGATGACGAGGACGATGAGGAGGCCGACGAGTGCATGCGTGATGTTGAATACGACTCCAGCCGCAAAGAAGATGAAGATGAGCAAAGCGGTGAGAATGATCCCCTGTACGACAAAGAGCATTCGGATGTCCGTCTGTGTCCGGAGGGTGGATTCCTCTCCGTTCCCCCTGCGCCGGAATATCTCACGGGAGGCAAGCGAGACCGCGCCGACGATGATTTTTGAGGACCGTAGGATGCCAATGATGCCGGCCATCGCGATCCCCCCGATTCCAATCTGGCGGACGTAGTTGGTGAAGATCTCCTCAGCCGTCATATCGGCGATCAGCTTGTCGGCTGTCCCGCCGAGAGGGATGGTGAGGGATTGTCCGACTTCGTAGAAGAGCGGAACGAGGACGAACCAGGAGAGAAAGGAACCGGCCGCGATGATGGCTGCGTATTTCAGACCCACGATATATCCCAGTCCGAAAATCATGGCTGAGACATTGAACTTTGCCACCATCTTCAACCTGTCCGCAAACACCGCCCCTATGTGAAACATTCTGGACGTGATGACTTCGGCCCAGAGCCCGAAGGCGCTGAAGAGAAAATCAAAAATCCCGCCAATGAGTCCGCTCACGACCAGGACGATGGCCTGTCCACCACCCTTCTCTCCGGCAACCAGTATCTCTGTGGTGGCTGTTGCTTCCGGGAAGGGGAACTTTCCATGCATCTCTTTGACAAAGTACTTGCGGAAAGGAATGAGGAACAGGATGCCGAGAAAGCCTCCGAGCATCGAGGCGAAGAACACCTGATAAAAAGTGGCGGGAAGGTCCAGAATGTAGAGGGCCGGGATGGTGAAGATTGCTCCTGCCACGATGACACCGGAGCTCGAGCCGATGGACTGAATGATTACATTCTGACCCAGAGCGCCCCTGATTCTGAAGGCGGCCGAGAGCCCCACTGCAAGGATGGCGATGGGGATGGCGGCTTCGAATACCTGGCCGATCTTGAGGCCGGAATATGCTGCGGCGGCAGAGAAGATGACCGCCATAAGAAGACCCCATATGACTGACCAGGGTGTCACCTCCGGCGTCGAGAACCGGGGATCCATGACGGGGAGATACTCTTCTCCCTCCTTCAGTTCTTTGTAGGCATTTTCCGGGAGTCCGCTCTTTTGTGCTTGATGCTCATCCATGCGCCAAAATTCCTCCAGTTCAGGATTTTTCGACCCAGAGTTGGGCCAGGTGTACGACGGTTTCCACCGACTTCTCCATACCCCAGACCGAGAGCCACTCGGTCGTTCCGTGGTAGTTTGCACCGCCGGTGAAGATGTTTGGTGTGGGCAGACCCTTTTCGGTCAGCCGCGATCCATCGGTCCCGCCACGTATCGGCACCCACTTCGATTCCAGCCCCGCTCGACCGGCCGCTTCCCAGAGGCAGTCAAGGACGCGTGTATCGGCACCCATGAAGTCTTTCATGTTCTTGTACTGTTCGATGATCTTCAACTCGATCGTCGCCTTTGGATGCAACGGTCGAACCTCGGCAATAATCTCCTCCAGCTTTCCCTTCAGAATCTCCAGACCGGGAGTGTGAAAATCGCGCAGGAGGATCTTGAGCGAGGATACAGCCTCGGACCCCTCGAGCGCATGGGGATGTATATAGGGTTCGTACCCCTCTGTCGTTTCAGGTGCAATCTCCTTCGGCATGCGTGCGACGATATCGGCGATCGCTCGTATGGAGTTGACCATGATCCCTTTGGCGCTCCCGGGATGGATGTTGCGTCCCTGCACGGTGATGACTGCCAGATTGGCGCTAAAGGTCTCCTTGTTGAGTTCACCCGGTGTGTCACCGTCAACGGTGTATGCATACGCAGCTCCGAACTTCTTGATGTCGAAGTACTTCGTCCCGGCACCCACCTCCTCGTCGGGGGTGAATGCGATCTTGATGTCCCCGTGGAGGAGGGAGGGGGTGGTGAGAAGCTTTTCCGTGGCGGTCATGATGATCGCTATGCCGGCTTTGTCGTCAGCGCCGAGCAGCGTTGTACCGTCCGCCGTAACGACAGTCTTCCCGATATTTGCCTTGAGCTCGGGGTTTTCGGCATCCGAGATGACCACCGACCGGTCGCCCGGGAGCACGATGTCTCCTCCCTGGTAATTCTGGATGATCTGCGGTTTCACATCTTTTCCACTGGCGGATGGTGATGTGTCCACGTGAGCGACAAAGCCTACGGCCGGAACCTTACCGAACGCCCTGTGGTTCTTCGGTACGTTACCGGGGATGGTTCCCACGACGTAACCGTGTTCATCGATGGAAACGTCCCGGACCCCCAGGGCTATCAGCTCTTCGACTAGAAGGTTGAGGAGGTCAAATTGCTTTTGCGTGCTGGGATAGGTCTCGGACTCCTCCTGTGATTGCGTGTCGATTTTCGCGTATCGAACAAACCTCTCCAGAGCCGTTTCGCTCATTGCCGGGCTCTCCCTCTGTGTGTGTAAGAATGGTGCGTGGGGAATGATAAAGATGACAACGGAAGACAAAGATAGGAACTTTGTCCCATAAATGCAGGGGAAAACGGGGAGGGCGTCACGCTATACCGGAAACGTGAGTGTAAACGATACTCCCTCTCCATCGTTTCTCTCGAGTTTGCCGTGCAGCTGCTCCGTCAGCATGCGTACCAGCTCGAATCCGATCTTCCCGCTCGATTCCAGCTTTCTGGCTGCGGACATCCCCACGCCGTTGTCGCTGACCGAAATTGCCACGGAACTGCCGTTGTTCCTGTGAGCCGACACGGTGACGGCGCCCGTGGCGCGTCCGGTGAAGGCGTGCTGCAATGAGTTCGCGATCATTTCATGGACGACGAGGCAGGATGGCAATGCCTTTTCGGCAGCTAGGTGAATCCCGTCGATGTGGAGGGTGAGGGCGATGCCGTCAGGGCTCATCGCGTGAGACTCGAACAGAGCCGTGCCGAGAGATTCCACATACTTCCGGAGATCCAGGAAGCCGGGATGCTCCTCGTTTGAAAGCAGCCTCTGGGCGAGGGAAAGAGCTTCCATTCTGCTCCAGCATCCTCTTAACATGTGCCGTGTCGCGGGCTCGTGAACACGACGGGAATGGATATGCAGCACGCTGGATACCAGAGAAAGATTCCTGTCGATACGCTGGTGAACCTGCCGCAGGAGGGCAGTCTGTTCGCGACGCCCCCCGTTCTGGCCTGTCGCGCGCCGGCGCGACCCGTTGCTGGTCCGCACGGTGATGAGGAGGTAACGGGGAGTTCCTTTTCGCTCTTTCATCACTCCTACGGCAACCTGCAGCCGGTTGGGCTTGCGTCCTTCGCGTGTGAAGGTGTATTCCTCAGCCTCGTGATAACCGGCGTGGAGTGTCCGGGGGAGGTTTTTGGTCCATCGCCGGATATCCTGCGTGGAAAGAACCTCGGTAAACAATTTCCCGATGGCGTCACTCTGACCGGCGCAGCCGACGAGCCCCGCGTAGAGCTCGTTGCAGGAGACCACAGTTCCCTGGATATCTGTGAGCGCAACGGCATCCGGTGAAGCTTCGAGTAGAGCACGGGACAGTGCATGGGACTCTCTCAACTCCTGTTCAGCCGCGTGTCTGTAGAGCGCCATCTCGATTGTGGTGTGGAGTTCACGGGCGCTCACCGGCTTCAAGAGATAGCCGAACGGCCCGGTTCGCTTTGCGCGTTCGAGCGTGGCATCGTCAGAATAGGCCGTCACATAGACCACCGGGAGTTCGAGTTCTTCGCGCATTCTTCGTGCAGCCTCTACTCCGTCGATATTCCCGCTCAGCCGCACGTCCATAAGGACGAGGTCGGGCTGGACGACTTCCGCGATGTCGAGTGCTTCTTCCCCTGTGGCAACGATGGCGGCGACCCGGTACCCCAGAGCCTCGCATCGTCGGCGCATGTCTTCGGCCATGATCATGCCGTCTTCCACAATGAGAATGCGAGGTTTTGCGAAATCGGCGGGCTGGTGCGAGCGCTGTTCGGTCTCGATGTGTGGATATCCCCCCCCGAGTTGGCCTGCGAGTCTCTCGTGCACCTTCACCTTCCAGACTCCCTGGTCGTGAACGCTCCTGTCATTCTTCTGCTCCATGAGCCGGGTGCTCCTTCCGATGTCCTGATCCTGAGGACGAATCACTGGTTCTGTTACATCTGCTCACGCCGGAGTGCCTACCGTTTCCGGAGGACGTCCGCTTCGTAACGGTCGATCTCATCCAGCCACTGCTCTGCTGGGGGAACGCCCATCAAGGAGCAGTAATAGTCCCATACTGCACCAGCCGGAAGAGTCTTGATTTCTTCCAGAAATGCCAGCCGCGCAAAATGGTTCCCTTTATCCTCCATTGCCAGGAGGCGTTCGCGGGGCTCGAGAAGCGCGAGGAGCAGCGCCTTGAGCGTTGCACGGGTGCCAATGACCCATGCGCCCACCCGATTGATGCTGGCATCGAAGAAGTCGAGTGCGATGTGAACCCGGTTGAGAAAGTTGCCCCGCACTATCTCTTCCATCAACGTCCGGGTCTCGTCGTTGAGGATCACGATGTGGTCGCTGTCCCAGCGGACTCCCCGGCTCACATGGAGTAGGAGTTCTGGAGAGAAGGGAAGTATGGACGAGATTTTGTCCGCGACTACTTCGGTTGGGTGAAAATGGCCCGTGTCGACACACAGCATGATCTTCTGCGTTACCGCGTAGGCGAGGTAGAACTCGTATGAACCGACCGTAAAGGACTCGCTCCCGATACCGAAGAGTTTGCCCTCCACGGCGTCCTTCATCTGATCCGGATCGAACGAGGTTGCGAATATCCGGTCGAGAGAATCCTTCAACAAAGCGCGGTGCATGGCCCTGCTGACAGTGATGTCTTTGGAGCCATCGGGAATCCAGAGATCGTGGATGCAGGGGTCCTTCTGTGCTCTCCCAATGTGGGCGCTTATCGCACGGCAACGTTGAACATGCTCGATCCAGAAATCACGTATTCCGCTATCCTTGCTGCTCAGGGTGTACCCTGAGTCAGCAAGCGGATGCGAAAAGCAGGTCGCGTTGAAATCGATGTTGATCCCCTGCTGAGCCGCCCACTCGATCCAGCTCTGGAAATGCTCCGGGAGGATCGCGTCTCTGTCCACGCGCTCCTCGCCGAAATCTCCGTACATGGCATGGAGGTTCACCCGGTGACTTCCCGGGATGAGTGAGAAGGCCTTCTGGAGGTCTGTCCGGAGCTCTTCGATGGTGCGAGCTCTCCCGGGAAACCCGCCGGTGACCTGGAGCCCGCCGCTGGTGAGTGCTCCTGAGAGATTCTCGAATCCATGAACATCGTCGCCCTGCCAGCAGTTCAGGGCGATCGGTGTGTTCTTTATCGTATCGAGTACCCGTTGCGTATCCACGCCGAGCTCAGCGTAGCGTTCCCGCGCGAGGTTGTATGCCTTCTCAATCGAATTCCCACTCTTCATTCTCTTTTCTTTCCCTCTCGGATGGAATCACGTCGTACGTTGATAAGACGGAGCACAGCTTGTGGATCTACTCGATCGGCCGGAGAGTGATCTTAACAGGGGTCCACCCTTCGGCCGTGACATCCACTTCGGGGAGGATCCCGGGTTCATATCCATTCTTGAGGACGATGAGTCTATGCTTCCCCGGTGAAAGAAGCCTCCAGAATCGCCCCGTCCGTTCCAGAGATGTCCTCCTCTCTACGTCCTCCATGTCGATGTCCGGGAGCCAGATTTGGGCTCCCAGAGCCTTGCCGGTGTGTGCGTCCGTGACGTGACCCGTGAGACCCGGCCCATTTCCCTGATCCAGGATGTATCTGATTCCTTCCAGGTTGCTTTCAATGATCCTCGCAGCGTCGGAGTCGGGGAAAATATGGGCTCCCTTGCCGGTCTCCACTACGAAATCAAAGGTACCGTACCTTCCGTAGAGCCACGGGTATGACTGTCCGACCGTCCCCGCACCGTATTCGGCCTTGTAGGTGGTATCACCCGCCATGGTCCTGATGGAGGAGCCCAAACCGTTGGCCAGTTCGGTCAGCAGTTTGTCCTCCGGGGCTTTACGCCCGCGCCACATCCAGGGGTAGTAAACGACCTCGCCCTGGCTGTGGTATGTCAGAGAGAGGATGAACCTGTATTCCTCCGCCAGTCCACGCATAGCCCGGTTCTCGGCTTCAGAAAAGGGATGGGGGCCTCGATACCGGACGCTCATCGGGTCGCTGCTGCCACCGTGAGCCCAGTTGAAGTCGTAGTTCCGATTGAGATCGACGCCCTCGGGATATTCGTAGAGAACCCCGTTGCCATTTGTGTCGTGTGTATTCTTCCTCCATCGTGGATCGATCCCTGATGTGACGACATGGTGTCCATCCACGTTTACAACGGGGACAATGAGGATTTCGTAGCTGTCCACCCAGTCTGTTATCCTCGGGTCACTTCCGTACTTGGTCACAAGCTCGTTCATGAGCGCCGTGCATATCTCCGCTCCCATTATCTCGTCGGCGTGGTGGCAGCCATCAAAGAGTATTGCCGGTTTGTCCTGCCGGATTGCGACGTCGTTGGAAATACGGATTGCGTATATCGTGCGATCTTCCTGGG
>JBATTW010000394.1:0-14806 GCA_049670805.1 Bacteroidota bacterium | reverse complement strand
ATCGTGGGGAGATTGTACATTTCTAATGGATAACGCTCATGTCTCAACATCGGGAAATGTAGCATGGATCTCAACTATTGGTTATGTGAAATTTGATATGTCACGGTTTCTGGTTCTACCTTTGCGCCTGTGCGCAGTGATGGTCAAGGAGAATCTTATCTGGAAATTTCAATACATGCAATTTCAGTTTGATGTGGATTTCACTTTTCTCTTATTAACCATCGTGCTGCTAGCAATATGGTTGTCGGTGAGTTTTGTATCTCTAGTAGTCATGACCGTCACGAGATTGAGACAAGGTGATAAACACGCCTAACGGCTTGACAACGATAGAGTGTATGACAAGCCAATGAAGTTGGCAGTACGTTAGCTGGCTCGCTAAATCTGCAACTATCGAGGGGAACATGAAAAGACTTCTTGGCACTTCCGTCATTTGGCTGGCCGTAGTTGTCGCAGCGCAGGCGCAGCTCGGTGACATGCAGAGTCTGAGACGCCTCTACGACTATGACCCGAAACAGCCGCTGGACTCCAGGGAAACGCTCCTCAATGAGCGGGATGGGGTCAAACTATACGACATCTCCTACGCCAGCCCGAGAGGAGGTCGTGTAACCGCTTATTTGGTCGTACCCGCTGGGAAAGGTCCGTTCGCAGGGCTGGTTTTCGGCCACTGGGGGCCGGGTAACCGGACCGAGTTTCTCCCGGAAGCGATGCTGTACGCGGAAGCTGGGGCCACCTCGCTACTGGTTGACTACCCTTGGGTTCGACCTGCGCCTTGGCGCAGGAAGTTGTATCACGTCAGCCACGCCGAGGCGGACCACGAGACCTACGTTCAGGCCGTTGTGGATTTACGGCGGGGGATAGATTTGCTGTCGGCCCGTCCTGGCGTGGACCCGAGTCGCCTGGCCTACGTCGGCCACAGCTACGGAGCGCAATGGGGCGCGATCCTTTCGGCCGTTGATGACCGGGTCAAGGCCGCGGTGTTGATGGGCGGCGTCCCGGATGGAGCCGCAATCTACCTTGAGAACGATGACCCAGACATCGTCGAGTTTCGGGCGAGCACGCCCAAAGGGGAGATAGAGAACTACCTGCAGGTCAACGCTCGCACTGATGCGATTCACTACGTCCGTCACGCCGCGCCGACGCCGCTCTTGTTTCAGTTTGCGAGGTATGAGCGCTACTTCAACGAGGCGGCCATGAAGAAGTACGCTCAGGCGGCGAGTGAACCGAAGTTAGTCAAGTGGTACGAGACGGGACACGATTTAAACGACGTGCAAGCGCTGCTTGACCGCTCGGAATGGCTGCAGGGGAAGATCGGGACGGAACCGATCACTCAGATCTTGGAACGTAAACTGAAGAAGAGGTAGGTGTGCGAAGGCATTGTGTCTACCCTACGCCGCCAGCTAACAATGGGATGCAGCGGACGCGCGCCCCGGCATGCCTCTTATCATCAACGTTCCGTGCGCGCCGCTGATGCATTGCGTTATGTGTTATTGGGGAGGAAATAGAATAACATGAAGAAAATGCAGATGAGTAGTAATGGAGAAAGCAAACATAAAGACAAAGAGAGTGATACTCCACGTAAGATGTCGATATTAAAAAGGCTTTTTATAGGATTAGGTACAATTTTAGTCA
This sequence comes from Bacteroidota bacterium, assembly GCA_049670805.1. Lineage (GTDB taxonomy): Bacteria > Bacteroidota > Ignavibacteria > UBA10030 > UBA6906 > JBATTW01. The sequence continues at coordinate 13,177 of JBATTW010000394.1, read as the reverse complement.
TAGTAATTGTCGCCTTTTCCTGGTTTGTAATGTCCTTGTTTTCTGAACAGGATATCTCAGAAATGCCTGAACACTACCCGTTTAAATCAGTGGAAGCCAAAGAACAATATTTAGAGCATTATGACAAAAGAGCTCGAGAGTGGCCTGTTGCTTCGGAATCCAAACTAGTGCAAACATCTTACGGAGAGACTTTTGTTCGCATCAGCGGTCCAATAAATGCTCCATCTTTGGTCTTGCTACCCTCCACCAGCGCTTCATCTCTTATGTGGATGCCAAATATTAAGGCATTATCAGTTCATTACAGAGTATATGCTGTTGATAACATTTACGACTTTGGACGAAGCGTAAATACGCGAAACATAAAAGGTTCTGATGACATGATGAACTGGCTTGATGAGCTGTTTACAGCTCTGGATCTTGGAGACAGTATTAATCTTATGGGCCTCTCATTTGGTGGCTGGCTGACAAGTCAATACACACTGAATTATCCAAATAGACTAAACAAGACTGTATGGCTCGCTCCAGTAGCTACATTGTTTGAATTTCCAGGAGAGTGGGCGTGGCGTGGAATTCTATCCGCCTTACCTCATCGCTACTTTATGAAAACATTTATGGGCGAGTGGCTCTTTGAGGATTTATTGAAAAGAAATGATGAATCCAGCTTAAAACAGGTAGATGAATTAGTTGATGATGCAATGATGGGTCTTAAATGCTTTGAATTTCGGATGCCAATCACACCATCTGTATTAACAGATAGTGAGTTACAGCGATTAAAGGTGCCAACACTCTTTTTAGTCGGTGAAAACGAGAAACTATATTCCGCAAAGAAAGCTGTTGAGCGTCTTAATACTTCAGCTCCACAGATACACACTGAGATTATTCCCGATGCAGGCCACGATTTAACAATTGTTCAGGCAGAATTAGTGAATAGAAAGGTTCTTGATTTCCTGATGAAGACCACCGAACCACCTGACTAAGTTAAATCGATTATTTGAAAGGGCGGTGGGCAGATTTCAATGTTAGAAGAGTTGAGAGCAAAGGCAGATGAATAGACCACATAACAAGGGCATTAACTCTGACGCCTTATTCTGTGCTTGATTTGAAGTTTAGTCCGTTCATTTAGGTTATTTAAGTTATTAATGTTTCGTGCTTTAAAGACGGCACAGGTTATGCCTATCGATGGCTGTGATAGATGGAAGAAGAAGCATTCCCAAAAGACCTACCCTCTCTACAGCTTCAATATCTGGTGCTCTAACCACCTGAGCTACGCCAGCATCCAAAATCAACCTGTTTTCGGCAATTCAACCTGCTATGGATTGCAAATGACCCAATGATTGCCAGGGAATCTTGTCTACATTTCTGCAAACAAAACGATTCCCGGATTGGCTTGCCTGAGAACTTCGCGCAAGATAGATGAGAATTGGGGAGGCAAATCAACTAAACGGAAAGCGGCTTCAGACCCGTTCCTCTTGACAGTTGTTTCAGAACGCACACCTTTCTTACTGATACATCTTAGACCCAAGATCGGAGGGATAGGAATGTACGAGTTGCTATGCCGTAACCGAGTTGAGGACTATCGCAGGTGGTGGAAGGTGTTCGAATCCCACGCTTCGGCACACCGCCAAGCGGGTCTGCAGCTCACCTACCTGTGGCGAGATGTTGAGGATCCCAACAACATCTTCTTCCTATTCCAGGTGAGCAGCTTGGACAAGGCTCGAGCGTTCATTCAAGATCCGGCCGCGGCGGAGGGCGGAGCTGCCACAGGCGTACTGGATGGCGAGTATCATTTCCTCGAGAAGGGCAAAACCTATTGACCGTCGAAACCCGGTGAAGCGGGTAACACTTCAGACACGACGGGACTCGATACGGGGGCAGGTCACTGCTATCTGCCTCGTTGCCTTTCTATTTCTCTCGGCAATTCGTTGAAGAAGTGCAAGGAGGTTCTGATACCTCCGTGAAAGTTGTCTATGTTCAGGAACTCGTCCGGGGCGTGTGCGTTCTCGTCCGGAAGCCCGAATCCCAGCAGAACCGTATCGAGACCCAGCAGTTGCTTGAGCTGTACCACAACGGGAATTGACCCTCCCTCCCGCTGGTAGAGCGGGCGTTTGCCGAAACCCTTTTCGAGTGCCGCAACCGCTGCGAGAACCCCCGGACTTTCGAGCGGCGTTATGGCAGGCTCCCCCCCGTGAAGATTCTGAACCGTGACGCTCACACTCTTGGGGACAATCTTCTTGATGTGCCTCTCGAAGAGCTTTCCTATCTTCACGGAGGACTGATTTGGAACAAGGCGCATGGATATTTTGGCCGAAGCTTTGGACGGCAGAACTGTTTTTGCACCTTCCCCCGTAAAACCACCCCAGATACCATTGCATTCCAGCGTCGGGCGTGCCCACACCCGTTCCAGCGTGGTGTACCCCTTCTCTCCGTAAAGCTGCTTTACCCCGAGATCTTTTGCGTAGCGACGGTCACTCCAGGGAAGCTTCCGGTACGCCTGGCGTTCTTTTCTTGTGAGCGGGAGAACATCCTTGTAGAATCCGGGAACGGCCACCTTTCCGTTCTTGTCATGGAGCTTCGCAATGATCTCGGAAAGAGCCTGAATAGGATTGTGAACCGCCCCGCCGAACGACCCCGAGTGGAGATCTCTGTTCGGACCCTCCAGGTCTATCTGCATGAATGACAGGCCGCGGAGTCCATAGCATATCGAGGGCACTCCCCTTGCGAACATCGAGGAGTCGGAGATGAGGGCAAGGTCAGCCTCGAGGAGCTCCTGGTGACTCTTCACGAAATCTTCGAGGTGCTCACTGCCGATTTCCTCTTCCCCCTCGATCAGCAGTTTGATGTTGACCGGGAGAGACCCCACGTTTCGCAAATATGCCTCGATGCTCTTCAGATGAATAAAGACCTGGCCCTTGTCATCCGCCGAACCACGAGCGTAGAGATTTCCGTTTCGAACTGTTGCTTCGAACGGTGGAGAGGTCCAGAGTTCCAGAGGTTCCGGAGGCTGAACATCGTAGTGGCCGTAGAGCAGCACCGTCGGCTTTCCCGGCGCTCCAAGCCACTCGCCATACACAACAGGGTGTCGCTGCGTGGGGAAGGTCTGGACATTGTCAAGTCCAACGGCGCCCATGTGGTCAGCAAGCCAGTCGGCGCACCGGCGCACATCATCTGCATGTTCGCTGTCAGTGGAAACGCTGGGAATCGCCAGGAACTCCATGAGCTCCTTCAGATACCTGTCCCTGTGGGCATCGACGTATGTGAGAAGATTATCCATGATTGCGCTCCGGGGAAGTCAGGAAATCAGCAAAAAAAACGGGCTTTTTCAATATATGAAAGAGTTATGCCATCGTCAACTGTTGCGAATTCTCGTATCCGTGACACACATTGTTGATTCTCTTCCCGATTTTGGATAACGTCTCGCACCCGCTTCCGTCCTCCACTCTAGCGGGTGGGAGGCCCCATATGAACGTCTTACTCAATGGCGCAAATATCAACTATGTCGAATTCGGAAACCGGGACCGTATGCCCGTGACCTTTCTGCACGGGTTTCCATTCAGTCACGAGATGTGGACCGGGCAGCTCGAAGTCGTTGGGGAACGCCACCGCGCCATTGCGTACGATATCCGGGGACACGGTCAGAGCGACGTGCTGGACGGGCAGTACACCATCGAGGGTCACGTGGATGATCTCATTGCACTTCTGGATCATCTCGGGGTCGATCGGACGGTCATTGTGGGGCTCTCGATGGGAGGGTACATCACGTTACGGGCCCTTCAACGCAACTCGGAACGATTCGCTGCAGCGGTGCTGTGCGATACACGGAGCGAAGCAGATTCGGATGAGGGGAAGCTCAAGCGATTTGAGGCGATCAGGGCGGTGAAAGAGCACGGTTCAGGACACTTCGCCGAATCGTTCGTCAGAGCGGTTTTTGCCCCGGAGACCTTTGAGAGATCGCCGGAAACCGTCGGGTCAATACAGAAGACCATCGCGCGAACGCCTCCACTCAGCATCGCGGGCACGCTCCTCGCGCTCGCCTCACGAATGGACACGAGCCAGTCCCTGGGGGAGATCTCTGTCCCGACGCTCGTCATGGTGGGAGAACACGATGTCGTGACCCCTCCCTCCGACTCCCGGATGATCCACGAACGGATCAAGAGCTCTCAACTCGTCGTGATCCCGCAAGCCGCCCACATGAGCAATCTCGAGAACCCCCGTTACTTCAATGATCATCTACTCTCCTTTCTGAACAACCTCTAGCCGTCTAGAAGAGAGTATAGATGAACGGGGCGAGCGCTGAACCCTGCGTGAAGACGACCAGCATCCCCAGCAACAGGAGCATAAGAAAGATAGGACCGAGCCACCACTTCTTCCTCACCCGCATAAACGCCCAGAGTTCAGCCAGCAGAGAGAGCCTACTGGATTTTGCCATCGCCTTCCTCGTAATGTAATTCATCAAAACAGTCGTTCATACCGCGCACGGTCGAGAGGTTGTTCTTCCCTCTTTGACCAGTAGGTGGACGCTGACCGGTCGATCTTCTCGTCGAGAAAGTCTTTCCCGGCCAGGCGCATGATCACTCCGAGCGGTGTCATGACGAGATAGAAAAACAGACCCAGGAGTATGCGCGTGTTGACCCACGCCAGGACGTGTGCGAATCTCATCCACGTTGCGTGGATCGGTCTGAGAACCCTCTGGGCGAAGAGACCCGTGCCAAAGAAGAACGCGGCCGGGAACACGAACCATGGCCAGGCATCGCCACCCCGTAGAACAATATAGAACGCAATGCCGGAGGAGATAGTCCCGAAGAGAAGACCGAATTTCTTCACCTCAGTCAAGTTCGTACTCCTCCTTCCATTTCTCGTCATGCGCCACGGGCTGTTGTTCGCTCTTTGCGAGGAGGAAGTTTCCCATTACAAGATAATCCATCTCCGTCCGCATGAAGCACCTGAACGCTTCCTCCGGAGTACAGACAATCGGTTCCCCTCGGACGTTGAACGAGGTGTTGATGATCACCGGACAGCCTGTTTTCTCGTAGAACCTCTCCAGAAGATCATGGTAGAGCGGGTGATCGATACGGTTGACGGTCTGTATGCGGGCCGAGTAATCCACGTGCGTGATAGCAGGAATTGTGGAGCGGGGCACGCTGAGTTTTTCAAGCCCCGTCAGGCTCTCCTGCTCCGGCGTCGTGGCCAAACGGTGGCCCTCGGTGACCGGTGCCACCAGAAGCATGTAGGGACTCTCCCGGTCGAGAGAGAAGTATTCGGAGGCCCTCTCCTGCAACACGGACGGGGCAAAGGGACGAAAGGATTCACGGAACTTGATCTTCCGGTTCATGACCGACTGCATCCTCGGAGATCGCGCATCCCCGAGGATGCTCCTGGCACCCAGGGCTCGGGGGCCAAATTCCATCCTCCCCTGAAACCAGCCAATGACATTCTCACGGTCGATGAGATCGGCGACCGTGTCCAGCAGCTCCACCCGCTCCAGACGCCTGTGGGGCAATCTCTGCTTTCTGATGAAATTCCCGATGTCGGCGTCATCGAACTGCGGCCCCAGGTATGACCCCCGCTGAGCATCTCCATCCCTCGGCACGCTGCGGGGTTTGTCGAGGTATCTGTACCAGGTAAAGAGAGCCGCACCGAGGGCGCCGCCTGCGTCACCGGCTGCAGGTTGAATCCAGATCTTCTCGAAAGGGCCTTCCCGGAGGATCCTGCCGTTACCCACGCAATTCAGAGCGACCCCGCCAGCCAGCACGAGGTTGGCCTCCCCTGTCTCGCTGTGGACATGGCGCGACATCCGGAGCATGATCTCCTCGGTGACTTCCTGGAGCGACCGGGCAAGATCCATCTCGCGCTGCGTCAATCCCGACTCCGGCTTGCGCGGCGGCCCCCCGAACAACTGCTCGAACTTCCGCCCTGTCATCCGGAGCCCGGCACAGTAGTCGAAATAGACCATGTTCATTTTGAATGAACCGTCCTCCTTGAGGTCTATGAGTTCATCCAGGATCTCACGGACATACCGCGGTTCTCCGTAGGGAGCAAGACCCATGACCTTGTATTCGGCGGAATTCACCCTGAACCCGGTGAAGTAGGTGAACGCAGAGTAGAGGAGTCCGAGCGAGTGAGGAAATCGCAACTCGCCTTCGATGTGGATCCTGTTTTCCTGCCCGACCCCGTAGCTTGTCGTCGTCCATTCTCCCACGCCGTCCATTGTCAGAAAGGCAGCCCGGGAGAAGGGGGAAGGGTAGAAGGCAGACGCGGCGTGCGACTCGTGGTGTTCGGTAAAGAGGATCGGACCTTCGTAGTCCAGCCCTTCCCGGATGAGAGAAGGAATCCAGAGTTTCTCCCTGAGCCAGAGCGGCATGGCCATCAGAAAAGAGTGTATCCCCCGTGGCGCATAAGCAAGATAGGTCTCCAGAATACGTTCGAACTTCACAAGGGGTTTGTCATAGAAGGCGAGGTAGTCGAGCTCGGACGCGCTGATCCCGCCCTCTTTCAGACAGTAGGAAATGGCGTTGGTGGGGAACCGGAAATCATGCTTCTTCCGGGTGAATCGTTCTTCCTGGGCAGCAGCAACGATCACGCCATCACGGACCAGTGCTGCAGCGGAGTCGTGGTAGAAGCACGAGATACCCAGTATCGTTGTCCCCTTCTGACCCATCCTCACACCATCACATCTGAAACGATTTGATGTACTCAAGAAGGAGAGTGCAGTCTTCCAGGGTTTCCACCCTGTGAGTACCTCCACCCTGGGCGGCCAGTTCGTGGAGCTCCTGAATGCTCACAACCGACATCTCATGCATGCGAAGTTGCTGGATGCTCTTGGCCGCGGAGGCCGCGGCAGAGAGGGTGGTGATAAAGGGAACCTTGTATTCGTAGGCGGTTCTCCCGATCGCGTGTTCGTCCTGTCTGGAAACCTGCCCGAGGGGCGTATTGACGATGAGTTGAACCCAACCGTTCTTGATGATATCGATGATGTTCAGGGTCCCCTCGCTGGCTTTCAGGACGGGCCTGTTCTGGATACCCCGCAACTTCAAATAGGTGGATGTCCCCTCCGTTGCGATGATATTGAAGCCCAGACGTACGAAAGCCTTCACGACGTTTGCGGCGCGGTCGTTCTTGTCGAAATCGTTCAGGCTCACAAACACCGTCCCCTTTTGTGGGAGCGTGTTGTTGGCAGCCATCTGGGCCTTGGCATACGAGACGCCGAAGCTGTCGGAGATGCCCATCACCTCGCCCGTTGACCGCATTTCAGGACCCAGGAAGTGTCGCGCCGCCGGGAACTTGGGAAAAGGAAACACCGATTCCTTCACAGCCACATGCTTGGCCCATCCGTAGCCTTTGATATCCAATTCTTCCAGAGTCCGGCCGACCATCACCTTGGCCGCAACTTTGGCAAGTGGAACGCCGGTCGCTTTGCTCACAAACGGCACCGTTCGCGAGGCGCGCGGGTTCACCTCGAGGACAACGATCACCCCGTCCCTCATGGCATACTGGACGTTCACGAGTCCGCGGACGTGAAGACCGAGGGCCAGCCTGCGCGTGTAGGACATCAGAGTATGGAGCTGCTCGGGTGTCACCGCGTATGGAGGCAGTACACAGGAACTGTCACCGGAGTGAACACCTGCCTCTTCGATATGCTGCATCACCCCCCCGATGAAAACCGTCGAGCCATCCGCAACAGCATCCACATCGAACTCGAAAGCATCTTCCAGAAATCTGTCGATCAACACGGGATGGTCCGGCGAGACGTGGACCGCCTTCTTCATGTACTCTCGCAGGCCGGAATCGTCATAACAGATCTCCATCGCCCTCCCGCCGAGCACGTAGGAGGGTCGGATCAGGACGGGATAGCCTACCCTTCGAGACACGTCCAGCGCCCCCTCAAGGGTCACGGCAGTTCCATAAGGCGGACATGGAATGTCCAGCTGTGCGAGGAGTTCACCGAACCTCTCCCTATCTTCGGCGAGATCAATGCCCTCCGTGGAGGTTCCCAGGATCGGTATGCCGTGCGCTTCCAGGGCCTTGGCAATCTTCAGAGGTGTCTGACCACCAAAGCTGACGATGATCCCCTCCGGCTCCTCCTGTTCGCATATGTTCAACACATCTTCCAGTGTCAGGGGCTCGAAGTAGAGCTTGTCCGTCGTGTCGTAATCCGTCGAGACCGTTTCGGGATTACAGTTGACCATGATCGTTTCAAAATCTTCCTCGGCAAGACCCATCACGCCGTGCACACAACAGTAATCAAACTCTATTCCCTGTCCTATTCGGTTCGGCCCCCCACCCAGTATGATCACCTTCTTCCTGTTCGACCTGACCGCCTCGTTTTCCACGTCGTACGTGGAATAATGATAGGGGGTCTCGGCCGCGAATTCAGCCGCACACGTGTCGACGGTCTTGAAGACAGGAGCCACCCCGAGCTCCTTCCGGAGTCTGCGGACGTCCAAATCGCTGCAGCCGGTCAGGTAGCCAAGCTGCCAGTCGGAGTAACCGTACTGTTTCGCCTTCAGAAGCAGCCCTCTTTCGAGAGCGTCCGCTTCCCTGATCTCCCCCTCGAGATCCACTATCTGCTTGATGTTATGGAGGAACCAGGGATCAATACCCGTCAGCGTATGCAGATCCTCGATGGAGGAGCCGAGCTGAAAGGCATAGCGCAGCCAGAAGACGTTGTCGGGACGGGGAACTGTTAGTCGATCCGCAACCCGTCTACGCCAGTCTTCAGACTCGGCGCCTGAGAGTCCGCCGACATCCACAACGTCCTTACCGTCAGCCCCCAAACCGTACCTCCCCTGTTCCAGCGAACGAAGCGCTTTCTGGAACGCCTCCTTGAACGTCCGCCCGAATGCCATTGCCTCACCAACAGACTTCATTTGCACACCGAGCGTGTCGTCGACCCCCTTGAATTTCTCGAAGTCCCAGCGGGGGATCTTCACAACGCAGTAGTCAATTGTCGGTTCAAACGAGGCTGGCGTGATCCTCGTGATGTCATTGGGGATTTCGTCGAGTGTGTACCCGACAGCCAGCTTTGCCGCTATCTTGGCTATCGGAAAACCCGTGGCCTTGGATGCCAGGGCTGAGGAGCGGGAGACCCGGGGGTTCATCTCGATGACAAGTCGCCTGCCGTTTTTCGGATTCACTGCAAACTGAATATTCGAGCCCCCGGTCTCGACTCCGATCGCCCGGATGATCCGTATCGCATCATCCCGCATCATCTGGTACTCCTTGTCCGTCAGCGTCTGCTGCGGCGCGACGGTGATCGAGTCCCCCGTATGCACTCCCATCGGATCGAAGTTCTCTATGGAGCAGACGATCACGACGTTGTCCCGGAGATCTCGCATCACCTCCAGCTCGTACTCCTTCCAGCCGATCACGGATTCTTCCAGGAGTATCTCGTGAATGGGACTGGATTCCAGACCGTGGATTACTGCATCCTCGAACTCTTCCTTCGCGCGCGCGATCCCTCCTCCTGTCCCCCCCAGCGTGAACGAGGGTCGCACGATGATGGGATACCCTATCTCCGCCACCAGCTCCTCCGCTTCCTCCATTGAACGGACAAAGCCTCCCCGCGGTGTCTGGACATTCGCGGCATCCATGGTCGCTTTGAAGAGTTCACGGTCCTCGGCTTTCCGGATCGCCTCCAGATTCGCACCGATCAGCTCCACGTTGTGTTTCTCTAGCACACCGTTCTCAGCCAGAGCGACGGCGACGTTGAGTGCTGTCTGCCCTCCCATCGTCGGGAGGAGCGCGTCGGGACGTTCGCGCTCGATGATCTGTTCCACGAAGTAGGGGGTGATCGGTTCGATGTAGGTCCGATCGGCTAGATCGGGATCGGTCATGATCGTGGCCGGGTTACTGTTGATCAGGATGACGCGGTAACCTTCATCACGAAGGACCTTGCATGCCTGGGTGCCGGAATAATCAAACTCACATGCCTGGCCGATGACGATCGGACCGGAACCAACAATAAGGATGGAGTGTAGGTTTGTGCGTTTGGGCAACTGTGAGGTCTCGCTTGGTCGGACCACAATATACGAATATTGGCGCTACGAGGCAAAGAGCTTGAATATTGTCGGTCTTCGCCCTATACTTGGGAAAAATCCGAATCACAATTCAACCGGAGGTGTCCATGAAACCAACCCTGAAGGCAGGCATTCTCCTCGGGGTGTTCGCCAGCATCTGGGCTCTCATTGTAATGATTTCGGGTCTGTATGAGATCGAATGGCTCTTCGCCACGGTGGCAACACTCATCGTCCTTCTGGTGTTGATCTGGGGGCTGCGACAAACGGCCCGGGAGGGAAAGAGCTACGGGGGCCAACTAGGAGCAGGCATACTGATGGCGGTCATCGGGGGCGTTATCATCTTCTGTACCTCGCTCCTGCTGACGTCAGTCCTATTCCCGGACTATCTCGGTGACGTGGCAAGCGAGGGGGTTGAGACGATGCGGGCCGATGGAGCCTCTGAGGCGGAGATCGACACATATGTCGCCGCCCAACAGACCAATCCGCTCCTCAATGCACTGATGGGATTCCTGGGGACCGTGGGAACCGGAATCGTTGCTTCCCTCATCATCTCGATCTTCATCAAGAACAAAGGGTCAATCCCTCAAGGCCAGGAGGTATCCGGGTGACTATCGTTGTTCTGGACGGTTTCACGCTCAATCCCGGCGATCTGAGCTGGAGAGCTCTGCAGGACCTGGGTGAGTGCCAGATTTACGATCGCACACCGGTCGAAGAGATCGTGCCGCGAGCGTCGGGAGCGGAGATCGTGTTGACCAATAAGACACCTCTTTCGGGGGAGACGATTGCCGGTCTCCCCTTACTTCGCTACATCGGCGTTCTTGCCACGGGGCACAATATCGTTGATAGCGATGCAACCCACCAACGGGGTATCCCCGTCTCCAACGTCCCAGCCTACGGGACAGCCTCTGTGACCCAGATGGTGTTCGCACACATTCTGAATCTGACGATGCATGTGGCCCCGCACGCAGAGAGCGTCCGGTCGGGGAAGTGGACCCGGTCACCTGATTTCTGCTTCCGGGAGTTCCCCCTGGTGGAACTGAGCGGCCTCACGCTGGGTATCATCGGTTTCGGCAGGATTGGCAGCGCGACGGCGAAAGTCGGAATCTCATTTGGAATGAATCTTATTGCGTACGATAAAGACTCCACGACGATCGACGCACCGGGAGTTCAGTCGGTCGGACTCGACGAAGTCTTTCGCAGGAGCGACATAGTATCCCTCCATTGTCCTCTGACCGCAGAAAACCGTGGCCTGGTGAACGATACCAGACTCCAGATGATGAAACCGACCTCTCTCCTGATTAACACCAGCCGGGGTCCACTCGTCGATGAGGCTGCTTTGGCACGGGCACTTTTTTCCGGAACAATTGCGGGCGCAGGCCTGGACGTCCTCTCCATCGAACCGCCGCCGACCGACAACCCTCTCCTGACCGCACCGAACTGCGTCATTACACCGCACATAGCCTGGGCTACGCAAAGCGCACGACAGAGGTTGCTTTCGACAGTGGTCCAGAACGTAAAGGCGTTCCTCGAGGGATCCCCCATCAACGTCGTGAACGGGTAACCTCCACCCTCAGAAGGACCATTTCACACTGGCAAAGACGCTGGTTCCGAATGGACCCCACTCGGTGAAATCATCACCCTGTGGAATCAGCGCAATGAAGAAGAGATCCCAATCCGTGGCGACTGACCAGCTCGCAGAAGGAACAAGAATGAACGAGCCGTCCGACGGATTTATCAGACCAAAGAAGGATCCCCGAACCAGGAGCGTCAGATCGTAGGAGAATTCCTGATAGACCGACCAGCGAGCCGGGCTGTACCATCCTCGCGCGATCGCAAGAGGCCACCAGAGACCGGCGTTTTCCATAACCCCATCGCTGTTGAACAAGATTTCGGTATGGATGTAGAGGCTACTGGAGAAGGTATAATCGGCGGATATCGCAACAAGGAGATACGACAGCCTCCCCGGTTGCTTTGTCATTGGATCGAGGGTGGTCTGATCCCCCGTGTATCGGGCCTCTCCCCTGAAACCACCATCAGCAATCTGTCCCGCCCAGCTGAAGCCAAAAACGTATCCCTCGTGAAACGCTCCCCCCATCACGTTGAAATCATACTCCCACATGTTCGTGCTGACAAGCCCAACCGCGGTCCGCTCATGGCTGAATTCCCCCGGAGCAAACCCAACCTCCACCCGTGAGGTCGGACCGGTGTAGTACTGAGCTCGTATGGCATCGACACCCGGCCGTTCTTGGTAATCGAAGTCCAGAACGTTGTACGGGTTGAAGACGTCGGTTGGATTCCAGATGAGGTTTGTCCCCCAGGCAATCCTCTGCCGGCCAACGATCGCCTGAAACGGCCCCGAAACCCAGTCCAGATACAACCGGTCGATCTGACTCACAAGCACGACATCCCGTTGATCGATCAGCACAAGGCTGAGATCCTGCAGGTCGCCTGTCTCTTTGAGAGCGCTGGTATAGATACCGTTGGGGTTGAGGTTCTTCTGGTAGATCAGGAGCGATCGTATACCACAGCTAAGGTTCAGACCATCAGCGGGGTAGTAGCGGATGTTGATGCGGTTCTGCAGTGTATTCTGGAAATTGCCGGGAGTCCACAAACCGGTGTCTCGTGGCACTTCGTAGATTCCGACCAGGTCCTTGAGATATCCTCCGAGGGTGACGTCTGGTCCCTGCGCGAGCGTCACACCGTGTGCACACACCAACAGTAAGAGGCAAACTCGGTAGGTCACGGCAGTCAGGTCTTTTCCCGGGTGAAATCGTCGCTGATACGTCCATCGACAAGGCGAACTACCCTTCGCGCACGCTCGACAACCCGGGGATCATGCGTGGAAAAGACAAAGGTCATGTCGCGTTCCGTGTTGAGCTTTTCCATGATATCCAGAAGGGTCGATGCCGCAACGGAGTCCAGATTCGCTGTTGGTTCATCAGCCAGCACAAACGATGGGCGGGAAGCAAGGGCCCGCGCGACGGCGACTCTCTGCTGCTGACCCCCGGAGAGATCCGAGACATGGCTGCTCATTTTGTCCCCCAGCCCGACAGCTTCCAGCAGTTCGGAAACGACACGCCGACGCTCTTCCTTTGGCCTACCCTGCAACAGCATGATGAACTCCACATTCTCTTCGGCTGTCAGGACAGGGATGAGATTGTACG
>JBATTW010000393.1:0-4443 GCA_049670805.1 Bacteroidota bacterium | reverse complement strand
ATCAAGGTCATTGTTCGATGGTTGGCAAAAACTTATCACACTACCGCATTCTCGAAGAGGTGGGACGAGGTGGAATGGGCGTGGTCTACAAGGCCCATGACAAGAAGCTCGACCGACCTGTTGCGTTGAAGTTCCCTTCTCCTTCTGCTATCGGTAGTGAGCGAGAGAAGGAACGTTTTGTCCGTGAAGCACAGGCAGCGGCAGCCTTGAGCCACCCGAATATTGCGACCGTCTACGAGATCGACGAGAGTGAATTCGGGACATTTATTGCCATGGAATATGTGGAAGGAGTAACGCTGAAGGAGCTTGTCGAGGGAGGAGCGCTCAGCACGAACCTGGCAATCAACTACGGGATGCAGATCGCTGAAGCGTTGCAGTTTGCCTACGAGGGAGGAGTCGTGCACCGGGATGTGAAGAGCACAAATGTCATTGTTACGCCCCGGGATCAGATCAAGATCACGGACTTCGGGCTGGCACTCCGCCCGGGAAGTGTCCCTCACAGCATCACCGCGGGGATCGTGGGGACAGCGGCGTATATGTCGCCGGAGCAGATTCACGGGGAGAAGCTAGATCACCGGACAGACATCTGGTCCTTTGGCGTGGTGCTGTTTGAGATGATCACGGGTGGGCTTCCCTTTGGTGAGTACGAGCCCGTGCTGATTCACTTCATTCTCAATGAACCGCCTCCGCCTCTCCCGAGCAAGCGCGGGAAAACCCCGGAAGAGCTCCAGCGCATTGTTCACAAGTGCCTCGAGAAGGATCCGGCAGACCGGTACCAGACTGCCGCTGATCTCGTTGTTGACTTGCGCCGGTTACGGAGGAGCACCGATCTGTTTCGTCGCGCGCCCGAACTGGCGAGACTGGTCGATCACGAACCCCAACGGAAAACATCAAAGACACTGCGGTGGGCAGCTGCCGGTGTGGTGGCCCTTGCTGTTGTGGTGATGGCGGTGTACGCTGCCGTGAAGTTTGATCCCCTGAAGGCAATCAGCCCCACGCTGCCGGGCTCTGAAGCAGAACTGGAAATCGTCCAGTTCACAAGTGGCGGGGGAATTGCGGATTTTCCCAGCTGGTCTCCAGAGGGAGAATGGCTCGCTTATGCGTCCGACGCCTCTGGAAACCTCGAAATCTGGAAGCAGAGGTCAACGGGAGGCGAGCCGACGCGCCTCAGCTGGTCGGACTACACTGAATCCTATCCTGCATGGTCTCCGGACGGCCGGAGCATCGCATGCTGTACCGATTCGGGCGGTGGTGGAGTGCTTCTCTTTCCGTCTGACGGTGGAGTCCCGGTGCATGTTGCGGACATTGAAGCGAGACCCGCCTGGTCTCCGGACGGAAGACTTCTTTCGCTTGACTGGAATGGGAACATCCTGCTCATGGATCTTACCCGGGGGACCCCGCGGACGATCGTGGAGGGGACAAGCGGCATGCCTCACACCGTCTGGAGTCCGGACGGGAAACACCTGTTCTTCTGGGATCGGAGAAAGGGAGATATCTATGTTGTTCCGTCGATCGGCGGAAGCCGGACACCGCTCAATCTGATTCGACCGGGTGAAGAGGTGTCGGGTCTGGCATGTTCACCGGACGGCGCATTCCTTGTCTTTAGCCGGGGCCAATTCGGGGGGAGAAAAAACCTGTGGAAGGTGGGTATCGACCCCGAGACGTGCATGCCACTCGGCAGACCTCAGCCGATTACTGTGGCGACAACAGACGATGTTCACTGCACCCTATCGCCGGACGGAAGACAGCTGGCGTACACTGTTCGTGATGTAGATCGCCAGCTCTGGACACTTCCATTGAATCCCACAACCGGTCTGGTGGCCGGCCAGGGGGAACAGGTCACCTTTGGAGGGAGAAAGAACTACTACCCGGCGCTGTCACGCAGTGCGATATCGATGGCGTGGACATCGCAGGAGTCTGATCGGGCGTTTATTTATCTTATGAATCTTCGGGAACGGGTCCGGCGGAAGCTGACAAAGGAATGGGCGCACTCGACGAGGGAAACCGGGGCGAATTTCTCTCCGGTTGACGACAGGCTGATGTACTCCTCGACGACCGGAGGCACCTATCAGCTATGGGAGATGCAGACGCCGGGGAGCGTAGAGTTTCCGGTGACCGAAACACTGGGGAGGGTGCGTGATGTTCATCCAGTGGTGTCACCGGACGGAGGCTCCGTGGCGTTTTACTCAAACAGATCGGGGAACTGGGATGTCTGGCTTCTGACAACGGGCAGACAGAAATCTCTCAAAAGGCTTACGTCGGAGCCGAGCAACGAGATGTACCCGGCCTGGTCGCACGACGGGGAGATGGTTTCGTTCACAAGCGATCGGGGACGGACCGGCGACATCTGGATGATGGATGCCAGGGGGCAGAATCACCTCCCGCTCGTTGTTCATCCCGCGGAAGAAGGGTGGTCTGCCTGGTCCCCGGACGGGAGCAAGGTCTACTTCACGTCGAACAGGAACGGTGCATTCAATGTGTGGGTACAGAGTATCCTGGGCGGCGAACCGGAAAGGGTCACGAACTACGAGGGCCTTTCGTTCGGGCTGCCCGAGGAAGCGCTCTATACGAAGTTTGCGGTCTCTTCAACCTCGCTTGTTGTCCCTCTCGAGGAACGACGGGGCAATATCTACGTTCTGAACAATCCGCTGTAGAAAACCGCCCACCATCAGGGTCAGAATCAGAGGATTTCCCGGTCTGGAGCGACAAAACAAGTGTTTCGGGCTGATTTTGAGGGTCTTTCTCATCGCACTCTGCAGATTGCTTTTTTCAGCGGAGTTTTGTTAGTTTTTTGTCTTATCCCTTTGTATACGCTGTTCTTTACTCGATGCACACTGCCTGATGGGGCACCCGAATGGTCAATACATTCAACCCGTATCTAATCGGGAGAACTCCTGACGCCTCGTCATCCTCCCTCTTGATATCCCGTGGGGTGCCCCACTGCACATTCCAGCGCATGCTTTCAGAAAATCCACATTGCACCACATCAGCGGCAGACACAGGCAGGAGCGTGTCGCCCTTGATGCTATGGCTTTGAAATAGCGGAAGGCTCTGAGATGTCGAGAGGGTTACCGTTGCAGCCAGATTTCGGCCACAGTCTTCTTACGGCAATCGAACAGGCTGGCAGGCTGGCCATGGTCCGAAAGGGAGACCTGAGTGAAGGCGACACGGTGATGATCAGAACCAGTAATTCTGTATATGTCCTCCGTGTTGCCGGAAACAACCTGTTTGCTGTCTCGGGCGGCTGGTTTGACCGCAACGGGCTCTCGCCCATGCTGGTGCCTATCCGCGGATGTACGTGGGGCGGCAGTATCATCAAGGTCGATATCGTTGCAGCCTGTGGATTGCGGGTGGAGTTTGGCAACAGAGTTACAACGAGTCCGGTCCGTACGATCGCGCTCATGCGGGCGTCAGGCGCGAACTGAGATACAACTCGAGTGCAGATAGACTGGGCCTTTGAGCTCCTCAACGATTCGCCCGCGGAAACCAGTGAGCACAGACCAAGAAGACGTCGGTAGACAGGAAGATGGTGCGACAATGATCGGAACGACAATAGGACATTTTCGGATTCTGGCGAAACTCGGAGAGGGAGGGATGGGTGTTGTCTACAGGGCCGAGGACCAGAAGTTAAAACGAGAGGTTGCGCTCAAATTTCTCCCGGCTCACCTGACGGCGACGGAGGAGGAGCGGGCACGTTTTGTCCAGGAAGCGCAGTCGGCGGCCACGCTAAATCACCCAAACGTGTGCACCATATACGGGATCGAGGAACACGAGGGCCAACAGTTCATCGAGATGGAGTATGTTGACGGCGTGACATTACGCGAAAAGACCGAGGGGAAGCAGCTGAAAGGAGATGAGGCGGTTGACTATGCCATCCAGATCGGTGAGGCGCTTCTGGAGGCGCACAGCAAAGGTATCGTTCACCGTGATGTGAAGGCCGAGAACATCATGGTGAATTCAAAGAACCAGGCCAAGGTCATGGATTTCGGGCTTGCGAAACTCAGGGGTTCGCTCAGATTGACCAAGACCTCGAGCACGATCGGTACACTGGCCTACATGGCACCTGAGCAGATCCAGGGGGAAGAGGTGGATGCGCGTTCGGACATCTTCTCGTTTGGGGTGGTTTTCTACGAAATGTTGACGGGTCGTATGCCTTTCCGTGGTGAGCATGATGCGGCGATGATGTACTCCATTTTAAACGAAGACCCTGATTCTCTGACAAAGCACAGGAGTGATGTCCCTGCAGATCTGGAGAGAATCATAGAACGTGCTCTGGAGAAGGAGCCGGGCGACAGATACCAGCACGTGGACGATATGGTGAGCGAGCTAAGGCGCCTCAAGAAGAGGTCCGGAAGAGTATCGCGAGTCACTTCTGCAGTCCAGCCACCTTCGACAGCCGACCAGGTTGAAGCTTCTCCGGCCGAACCCGTGATGCCCCCGACC
>JBATTW010000392.1:0-1890 GCA_049670805.1 Bacteroidota bacterium | reverse complement strand
TTTTTGATCGGGATGTCATTGATGGTGATGGACTCATACCACTGCTCGCGGTTCGCCCGCCGCGCCACATCCGCAGGAAGCTTGACGTTGACGTCAAAAACGGGGAACTGAGCGCTCGAGGGGATCTGGAGCAAAATGCGAAACATGTACTCGTTCGATCCCTGGCGGTTGCTGGTGACCGGCAATGCGAACACCCTCCGGTACTCCTTCGGGCGCACGATCCATTTGGGCACCGTGACGTCGCACTCATCAACGATGGATCGTACCTGTTTGTCTTCCCCTCTATAGTATTTGCCGTGCTCGACGATCGCCCGCGCCTTCTCGACGCCTCGATCATTGACATTTCGTGTGAAGTCGTCATAGATTCCTTTGATCGCGCCCTCCGGGAACACGACATACTTCGCCTGATCGAGGTAGTCCTGTACGCGTTTTTTCTTTGCCGTGAGTGCCTGCTGGCCTCCCGCGCTGAAGGTCAGCTCGTAGACGGGTGTGAAGACCGGGTCCGAGTAGAGGACAGAGATATTGTCCGTGGTGGTTCCATGGCGCTTCACGAAGTCGTCCACCCGGGCACGCGATTGCGAGAGAACCCTGTTGTACATGCCGTCCTCGAATTCACGTACCAGGGCGTTCTTCTGGGCATTGACCGAGGGATACGCGACAAACTGTCGTCCCGTATGAAGATCTCTGAGTATGGTCTCCGCCGTCATCCACGATCCGGCGTTGAGATTGGTGAGGAATGTGCGTGATGTCTGATACAGGGACTGGTAGGCCGACGCTTCGCCCGCGGCGAACGCGAGGTCGTGCTTCAGGCTCACGGCGCAAGGAAATGCTGCATACTTCGCGTACCGGTCGATCTGGCTCTGCGGGAGCATGCTGCGCGCAGCCGAGGCGTCCGCCAGCAGGTCGATGTAGAGAGAATCGGATCTCCACTGTGTCCCGGAGCCGGTGAGTCCTGCGAGAAGACCGAGCTTCTTCCGGGCTCCCGCGAGGGCATCGGCTTCGGTGTTGAAGTGTTCCACAAATTCCATCATCGATGTCAGTTCTGAGGGTGGAGTGCTCCCGCATGCCGCGTAGAGTCCCACCACGGGTTCGAGCGGTGGATCAAGCGAGATCGGTGTTGCGTCCCTCTTCGCCCTCAGCTTCCCTTCGTAGTAGGGGACAGCCTCGTTCAGCCGCCCCAGAAACAACGTTCGGCCTTTGGTGAGAATCGGGCCGGGGTAGATCTCGGTCCCCCTCATGAAATCGACAAAAACGGGAGCAGCTGCGAGGAACGCTACGGTATTGCCCCGGGAGTCCCGCTCCTTCTCGAAGACATCGAGCACCGTGGCATACCGGGTCTGGAACTCGAGTTCCCGTGCCACATCGTTTTTGAGCTCCAGGTAGTTCTCGTAAGCCGTATCCCGTGAGCTGGCGATATCGGGAGGGAAGAGGGTTGCCAGCGCAAGCAACTTCTTGTTCATGTCGGTCAGGTTTCGATGGGTAAGCTCCAACTTGACCTGCTCCTCGTTGAAGTCGAATGTTGCGAACGAAAATTCCGGATCGATGGCCGCGTAAGTACTCCTGTCCGCGCGGTTGTCAGCAAGCTGTCCGCGAAGGTCGGAGTAGAAGGTCTCGAATGTGTAGCGCCAGTGCGGAACATACCTGTACCGCATGGAAAGTTCGACGTCCATCTTCACGGTGTCAATCACCCAGTAGAATGTCTGCACTCCCATTTCGAGCGTGTAGACGAAGAGCGAGTCGCTGGATTCCGCGTCATCGGTGATTCTTATGATCGGTCCGTCACCGTCGTCGAAGTACTTTGTGAGGTACGCATCCAGGGCCCATTTCGAGTCGGTCGTGAGGACCAGGAGAAACTTGTCCTTGACCGGTCCGGGGAACTTGATATAGTAC
>JBATTW010000391.1:0-1871 GCA_049670805.1 Bacteroidota bacterium | reverse complement strand
GCCCAGCTCGGCCTGACCATCCTTTCACGAGAGCGCATACTGGAGGTGATACCCCCCGGAGAAGCAGACATTGTTGTCCGGGCAATATCCTACCACAATCGGCCGACCGCTCCACGCGAAGAATCTGAGCGATGTATCCTCCTCTCGAACCTCTTGCGAGACGCCGACAAGCTGGACATATGGAGGGTGGTGATCGAATACTACCATCAGAGGCCGGAGGATCGCAACGAGGCGGTGGCTATTGGATATGAGGAAAACCCGGGGGTGGCGGCTCCGGTCGCTTTGAGCCTGCGGAAAGGAGAGGCCGTCAGTAGAGCGGATGTCAAGAACATCAATGATTTCAAGCTGCTGCAGATTGGATGGGTGTACGACCTCAACTTCACACCAACCTACCGTGCCGTTCGGGACCGCGGATACGTGCAGTCCATCGCTGAAACCCTGCCCCGGACACCGGAAGTCGAAGGGCTCGTCCGGATAGCACTCACACACCTGGCAGAAAAGTGCAGACCCGAACTCCAGCCTATGCACCCGACCTAAAAGGGTTTGATTACTTGAGGAGAACCATCCGTTCGGTTCTCCGAAACACCTCCAGGCCTGCGGGTGATTGCGCAGAAAGCCGATAGAAATAGACGCCACTCGGGAGATCGGAGGCATCGAACTGCTCTTCGTGGGTTCCCGGTTCCAGTGTCCCCCGGAAGAGGGTCGCAACACGCCGCCCCAGCATATCAAAGATCTCGAGCGTCACCGCTAGCCGGGCCCCGGCATCGGGAATCGAGAATCGGATCCTTGTGGTCGGATTAAAAGGATTGGGGTAGTTCTGACTGAGGGAGAATACCTGCGGCGTTACACCGTTCTCCACGTGGACCTCAGTCACTGGAGATGTTCCTGAGAGGAGATAGACCAGAGCGTTTTCAATGAGGCGGCGGGCCGCACCGGTGTCAGCAAGTGATCCGACGGCAAAGGGGAGGAAGAGTGTTTTGATGGTTTCCGATTCGTCCGCTGAGGCGATAATTGCGGCAACAGAAGGTTCAGGTGACCACGATCCAATGGAAAACACCCCGGAATCCTGGAGGTCCGGCACAACCGCGTCACGGGATCCCGGTGTGCTGAAATCCCCGAATTGCAGGTGACCGGCAAGCGGGTGGGGAGTGGTAAAGAGAGGTTCTGCCGGGGAACAGCCCAGGAACAACGCATCCGGGGCGTCACCCAGATAGAGTGAATCGTGCAGCACGATCCTGCGGAACATCCGATCCTCCTCACTGAGCCCTTCCTTTCGATAGAAGTATCCGACGTCACCTCCTTCCACCAGAATCTTCCCACCGTCAATCACATAGCGAGATAGAGCTGCCCTCTTGAGGGGATCGTCAAATGGCTGAGGGTTTGCACCGCCGACCAGCACGACGGCACGATACTGTCCCAGAGCCGTGGTGTCCAGCTCCGGGAACGCTATGGTGTGTCTTTGAAAGCCGGAGGGTAGAGAGGCGAGATCAAAGAGGATCGATGAGGAGCTCTCCCACGAGGCGGTGTCCCCGGTCTGTGAGCCCGACGATTCCGATGCGCGTGGCGTGGAGTCATCATCGTGAACAATGAGAATTGCATCATACACCTGTGGGGGTAGGAAGTTCTTTACGGTCCCCAGCCAGTGAACAAGAGTCGGTAGATGGACACCCCCATAGAGATCTCGATCTGCCTGAAGAATCGCAAGGGCATTGTCCGTTGCACTCGGTGCGTATCCGAGGTAGTAGAGGCTCTTCAGCACAAGTATATCGGTGACCTCGCGTCCCAGTTCACCCTGTATTCCCATAAGTGCCGCGGACCAGACCTGACCAGCTTCGTGAATGGAGAGATTCCCAAACGGGTACGTTCTGGGG
>JBATTW010000390.1:0-3490 GCA_049670805.1 Bacteroidota bacterium | reverse complement strand
GGCGTACTCTGGCCGGCTCCAAGAACCACAATATGTTTCATCTTTCACCTCTACTACTGACGTTCAACCTGCAAGCTGATTTCTGAGGTGGCTGTATTGACGCGTGAGTTTCCCCCTGTGGAGAATGACAGCGTTCCTGAACTCGGGAGGAACAGTGAGTTTGGACAACGCCCTGGTGAAATCGGTCCGCGCAAGCCGCGCGACAAACGGCATCAGCTGAGTGCCGAAAGCCTCTGAGGCCTCCCGTGGCAGCTCCGTGGGAAGCTTGTCCACGGCCAGGATGACGGGTCCACGACCCTTCCACCCTCTCCGGGCCCGTCCGGTCTCCGGATTGTAGACAAAGACCGGGTCCGTGGAATCCGTTGTCGCAACGGTGAGTTCGACGGCGCCCCGTATGTCGCAGGTGATATCAGCGATGACCCGGAGCGGAGGCGCGGGCCTCCTCCTGTAAAGTGTTCGTGCAAACGATTTCGTCAGCAGTCGGGGAACACCCGGCTCCCAGAAGATCCCGTTGACAAGCAGGGTGACGTATGGCAGAAACTCCTTCAGCCGGCCGACGTAGTTACCGGGTGTCCTATGAAACTCCTCCAGATTGAATCTGAGTCCGGCCATTCTGGGCCGGTACATGTCGGGCTTTCTGAATGTGACTGCATAGAGGACCCTGTTCGAGGCGGCTCCCTTCTCGTAGAGCGAGGCGAGATCCCCGGGCGCTATCTCCTTGACGGGCAGGTGTTTGAACAATCGCAACGCCGCGCGTGATACTCTCCCATAGCCCGTGAAGCCACAGACAAAGGGAACAAGCCTTCTATCCAGACCCCTCTCACGAATCTCCCGCCCCACACTCCTGAAAACCCGCCGTGCCTCTTTCAGATTCTCGTAATCTGTTGCATAACGTATCCGGTGAAACGGACTCGGGATTCCCTCCCATTGCAGACGCCTTCCCAGAGCCCACATCGTGTCGATCATGCCCGCAAAACCAGCGAATTCTCCGAAGCAGACAACGCGTTTTCCGGTAGCATCCCTGGCGAGTTCGTAGTCCAGCAGTGTGTTGCGCCGATCCCTCATCGCGCGCAGCATCGGCATGTTGTAGGTCTGCCCCTTCACCGTATGGGAGAAGAAGCAGTAGGTCTGCCCTTCTTCGAGGAACGAGGGCGGTACCTCCTTGACGCCGAAGATAATGTTAGCCTGGCTGAGGTTATCGGAGATGATCGCGCCCGCTCTTCGATATTCGTCGTCCCGAAAGATGCGATGGTCCCACGGCTGCACGATCACCCGAATCCCCTTTTCCCGGACAAGCTCCCGGACGTGCCGTGGCGAAAGCGGGGAACGTCGCTGCGTTTTGTCCTTTGTCTCCCGTCGTATCCCGATGACTCCCAGCATCACACCTCCTGGTCACGATCCCTGATTGAGTTGATCGAAAAGGACAGGTCATCAACTCCTTAATGATGCAATTACGCAAACAGAGAACCAAACATCAAGACATGTGTTCCGGCAGGAGATTTCCGTTGGAGACGGCCGGATGCGCTATCCGTTATCGTTCACCGTGGTTTCCACTTCCGTAGCGGCACCCTCAGCCGATTTCGGCTCCGCTGGATAACCTGGAAAGAGCGGACGCAAGACAGAGAGGAGAATGCCTCTCTCCAGGAGGACAACCAGGAGGGCCGTGATAAGAATACTGATGACGACAACAGAGTAAACGATGTTCTGGATATCTTCTCCCTGGTCGAAGCCCATCTGGAGTGGTATCGACGCGAGGACCACAGCGGCAGTCCCCTTTGGAACCAGGATTCCCATGAGAGACGCCTCCTTCAGAGTCGAAGACCTCCTCGTCGTTGACAGCCACACGGCTGCAAGCCGAGCTACGACAATGACCATGGATAGACCAACGGCAAGAGCGACCACCCACGGATCGACGAAACGAAAGCCCCACGAAGACGAAAAAGAAGGTCTTGATGAGAAACACGATCTCCCCGAAGAAGGACTTTTCGATATCGTTGTGGACGAGGGGTTTGAAGTTGAATTTCCGGGAGAGCCAGGGAATGTGAAGTGTGCCGGCGTTACCGAGCGTCACGCCAAACGTGAGGGCCGCGACGGCGCCGCTAAACCCCAGAAATTCCGTGGCACCAAAAAGAACGAGCATAAATGGGGGTGTGGTGAAGATCGCATGGCGAAGCTGGCGAATCTTGTGAAGCAGGACAGACCAGAGAAACCCCCCGGCAGCGCCGATGATTACGGCAAAAAGGAACGAGGCAAAGAGGTTGCCGACAAGGCTGCCGATCTGAACGGTCTGGAACGTCATCAAATCGAGAATGAACAACCCGAGAATGATGCAGAGAGCTTCTCCCAGTGGGGTTTCCAGAGTGAGCATGGTCTTCGTAACCCCGCTGATTTTCAGATGTTTGATGAGGGGGATGACTACGGCGGGGGCTGGCCCGGCCAGGAGAATCCCGACAAAAAATGAGAATGGAAGATCCAGATCGGTGAACTGGTACACCGCGGCGGTGGCGAGCAGGGTCGTCACAACGAAACTCACGATGGTGATGATCACCGTGTTTCTGAGCGAATTCCGGAGGCTCTCGATGCTCAACTCCAGGCCGGCCTCAAAGAGTATGACCACCAGGGCCACGATGGTGAAGACGTTTCCCACCTTCCCGAAATCCTCAGGCGTGACGATCTGCAGGACAGGTCCGATAACGATACCGATCAGAATCAGGTAGAGGACATCAGGAATGCGTGTTCGCTCGAAGAGTGCGACAAAGAGGTGCGCCAGAAACACCAGCAGGCCTATGAAGACGATGACAAGTGCGGTCTCCAACGTCAGCTCCCTCCCTCTCGTGTTCTGGAGGGTCCGTTTTGCCCGCCCCGGTCTTCGAGCCGTGCGATCTCGCAGTCAAGTGCGTCCCAGTCTGGAAAGGTAAGCGCTCGAACCGTGCTCCCCCGCTTCCCGTACGCGATGAGACCACCGGACATGATAACGCTCGTACCCAGAATGACGTAGAGGAGAATGCCGGGGTCAAAACCGGGGTCTCGGAACTCCTGCGGGATGGAGAAGTAGAGCAACACTGTGACAAGTCCCCGGGGGGCGATAAAGGCCTGCGGCAGAAGATCTCTGACGCCCACGATCACGAGGAAGACCAGTCGAATACCGTACATCGAAAAGAGGATGCACGCGCTCAGGATCGCGACCTCCAGGTTCAAGAGTGCGCCGAGACTGAGCACCATCCCGAAGATGACGAAGAAGAACGTCCGCACGACGAAAGCGGACTCCCTCGTGACAACGTGGAAGTGTTCCACAACCCCGTGGAGTACTTCCGGCTGGACCCAGGAACGATATCTCCCGCGGAAGAAAACGTCCACGTTGTTGAGTACGAGCCCGAAGATGAGAATGATGACGAGCGCCGACAGATGAAGCAGTTTTCCGGTGGCGAAGAGAAGAACCAGGATGGAAATCAGAAAGAAGAGCTTGGCTTCCCCCTGTATCTTCTGGAAG
>JBATTW010000389.1:0-5608 GCA_049670805.1 Bacteroidota bacterium | reverse complement strand
GTCCGCAAGCGTTACCGTGCTATGTTCTCCGCGGCCGGTCTGATGGGCATTGGGCGCGCGATCCCAGTCCGGCACGAGGACCGCAACGAGAATTGCCGCAGCAGCGAGTGCTGTGGCCAACGCCGGTCGAAGCAGACGGGACCGCACGGGCGCAGAACGGGCGGATCTCTGGGTCCGCAGTGCTGGCTGCACCAGGCGCCACTGCCTATCGGTTTCCGGGTCTGCGAAACGCAACTTTCGGAATCGGGAATCCAGCGCCCGCTCCACACGAAGCTGGTCCCGATCATCCTTCGGTGTCGCACCCCGAATCCCAAGATTTCGGAGTACTCGAGAAACAGGATTCATAGCTACCCCCTGTAACATATACGGACAAGCCCACCACTATCCCCCAGTTACCCGCTCTCCTTGCTGGAACGCCCAATTTCGAAGGGATCAAGCCGGAATCCGAGATAGACGCCCAGGTTCCGCATGTCAGAGAATGCTTCGTACCGGAGGCCCAGCTCGAACACCTTCACCGCAAACCCAGCCACCACCCGGTATCCCCCCTTGACCTGTTGGTCAATCGGGATGTCTCCGCTAATGAAATTGACCGTACCCTCAAGACCGGCGAAGAGCATAAAGTCGGTCCGCTGCAAGCCGGGATAGACAAGCTGCACACCAAGCGAGAGCGGGAATACTATGAAATCACCCGGAGAAAGCTGCTCGCCCACCCCATCGGACGCCTGTCGGATATAATCAACCGCTGTATCGTCACCCCGGTAGAACCAGGTCAACCCACCTCCCAGAGTCAGGGCCACCCACCCCAGCTCAGCCGGGAATGCACGTACGCTCAGATCGAGCGCCGTCCCCGCGTAGCGGAAGTCGTTTACCCCTGAAACCGGAGCGAAGAATTCGGTTAGGATGGAATACTCCGGGGCCTCTATCGAAGAACCGGGAAGGAGTTTTCCAATCGCGACACGGGGTTGGAATGTCCACAATCCCTCCTCTGTTTGCGAGGTCGACGGGGTGCCAATGGCTAGGATGATCGTAAACAAGACTACAAGGCGAGCGTTCATGGGGTTCTCCTCAAAGTGACAGACGCCGTGCCCGATGCGGACACTCACTACTCGTATGACGGATCAGGCCTCCTCATCACCCAGCCATGATCGCCTTGATGTTCAAACCTTTCTCGAGTATCTTGCTCCCGCCTCCCCATCAACGAGGATGACTTCGTCAGATCGTGGTCGAGCAACTCACAGATGATCATCTGTTGGTTCGCCTACGGGCGTCCGACGAAGAGTCATTTCGCGTCCTGTTTGAACGGTACCAGCCCATCGTCTTTCGACAAGCGCTGTTCCGGACGCACGACCCTGACACAGCGCACGAAGTGGCTCAGGAAACGTTCGTGCGGATTTGGACCCGTCGCGCGTCGCTCAGACCGGGGCGAAGCTTCCTCGCGTACGCGTTGCGTATCAGTGGGAATATCGTGCGAGACATGGCGCGGCATCGGGCCATGAGGGAGCGGGTGGCCTTCAAGATCCCGACCTCGACTCCGTCGGAAGGCGAGGATCCGGCTGAAGCTCTTCAGCTTGCGATGCTCGAAGAGAAAGTCACCGCCATCATCAACCAGGAACTCCCGGCGCGCTGCCGGGCGATTTTCTTACTGAGCAGATTTGAGGGGAAGACTCACCGCGAGATCGCGGAGCTACTGGGGTTGAGGGTGAAGACGGTGGAGAACCAGATCAATCACGCTTTGCGGATATTGAAGAAGCGCCTCCCATAGGTGCTGCGAGAGACGAGTGTAATATGTCATATCCTATGAGACAAACTCCGGCTTAGTGTAGTAGACGTCTGTGTGCTTCATAAGGTGTGCTTCCGTTGAATGCGCCATGGGGGCGATTGAAGCTGTAAAAACGCTCCCATCCCTCCAGCTTCCCATCCAGATCCACGTCGTCTGTGTACGTCAGTAACTGATAGAACTCCTCCTGGTCCGATCAAGGTTATCCCTCGACTTTTCCGTTGAGCTGCGGTGAACGCGATTTGATGTAGACATGGGCTAATTCCCTTTGAGGACCAAGTGGATCGGTCTTGGCCACAGTCTTCCTTCGCACGTACCTGATCTCCATACTGTCTCTAACGAACTAACAAATCTTGTCCGAGAAGGTCTGGTATATCTACACATGAAATCAACCGAAAAACTCGCTCTGAAACTGGATCACCGACGGGGTACAGTACCATATAGCCCGGTCAGGTGATTTCTCAGCTGCTTTCTACTTCAGTGTGTGATCAATCCACCCTGAGCGTTCGTGCAAGTAGTCCCGGCTTCTTGCCCCTTCCGCTCTCTGTCAACAGACGGGGCATGGACGTAAATGAAAAAAGCCTCAGATCGAAGGACCTGAGGCTCTCACAGGAGACATCACAATAAAGGAAAACGCACCGCGCCACCGCGTGAGGTATTCAGTCAGAGACGGCGGAATCATCACTCGGGTGAAAGTTCCTGGCGATGCGGGCACCGCTGATCGTGCCGCCCAGCAATGCACTGATCAAACACAAGTTGAAGACTCCTGCCGCCAGAGGCACCAGGCCCACGATGATAAGCACGATTCCCGTAGCTTCAGGGAGTTGAACATACCCCCAACCTATGAGGGCCAAACCGGCGATAATTCGGACAATGCGACCGGCAGGTGTATTTACGTACGTGGCGAAACCGGATCGGCCAAAAGATTCAGCGACGCTCATTTCAATCTCCTTCAATGGTGTGGTGTATATACCCATTATCCGCCATAGACACAAGAGAAAGCGCGCAGCTCCTGGATACTCTCCGAGGGCGTAGGATATGTTCATACGAGCGGTAGCCCGTCGACGAATCCCCCTAGATCCGATATCTCCTCTCTTTGCACCCTCTTTCACGCTCCCTGCCAACGGACATGATATGACCTGAGAAGAAAAATGTCTCAGATCCAAGGACCTGAGGCTCTTTCGTGCACCCACCAGGCCTCGAATCTGAAACCCACTGATTAGGAAAACCCCAAAGAAGGGGGCTGGTCAGGACATCTTCGATCAGAACGGGTTTACGAGGCGATAGACGTGCAAAGAGTGTTGGTGAAGCAACCACTCGGGCAACCATCTCCCCCGGTTGATATTCTCGTGAGCACAAAAGTGTACCAGCCCTTCCGGAGAAACGCAACCGGGAGAATCCCCGCACTATTCATACGGAGATCACAGGGCGTTGGCGGTGGTCTACAGTGTCGCAGCAAGCTCCTGTGCAAACTTGACCATCGACGGATCCGCATCATACGGAAGAACGCCGCTTCCGAGAACGGTCGCAGGCCGCCCCCCGGCAAGTTTCGCCAGGTACTCCAGCGCCGTCCGAAGAGCCTCCCGATCATCCGAGGCAAACAATCTCGCAGGAGTATTCAATCGCACCGTGACCGACGGGTACTTCTTCATGACCTCCATGAATGCCTCACGATCCGTTTCAGCAGGACAGATCACATACTCTGTTCCTGTCCTCAAGAGATCTTCCAGGATGCCTGCGGTGTCACCACCGAGGATCAAGGGTGGCGATTCATTCGTGAGACTTCGGACGCCAGCGATCATTTCGCGAAGTGCAGGAAGAACCACGCTTTTGAACGAGTCCGAGTCAATGATGGGTGGAGAAGCCGCAGAGTCGAAGAACATGACGTGAAACCCTCTAGAGGCGAACGTGCGACACACCTCGAGTTGCCCCGCCGCAAGATGTCGTAACGCCGCAGCAACCGTATCCGGGTTGGTCAGCACCTCGGTCAGGATTCCCTGAAAACCTACCAGCGCACAGGCGATTGAAAAGGGGCCGCTCAGAGGAATGCGTACTTCAGCCCCCGGGCATTCTTCTTTCAATCGCGCTGCGGCTTCCATGATCATCGGAAATCGGCCACTGTCTGCTGCGTCAGGCCACACAAGCCTGCAGAGATCTGCCGCACCCTGGCACAACTGTCCCATGACCGATGGAACTTCATTTTCCCGGGAAGCCCCCACCACTGCCCCGTACGCTTCGGCCTCAACATTGTAAACATCGATGCCAGCTACAACCGGTGCGTGCCGGTACACAGCATAGGCGGCCGCATGAGCCTCAACGAGAAGGTCGGCACTCCTGGAGACTTCCCAGGGTCTCCTACCGATAAACTTTGCGGCATGTTCGTAGACAACGGGGGTGAATTCCATTGCTTCTCCGAAAGAGAAAGAATAGGATATCCTGCAGGAAGATACGACAGGGCACAGTGAACAACAAGCCGCGACGTTGAGAGTGGAGGGATATTTCTACCGAGTTACAACAACCACGCCACCCCCCTTCCTCAAGGATTTGAATCTCGCGTTCCCTTTCCGTAATTTATCGACTCGCGGAAGGCTCCCCTGTCAAAGGAATCCTTGATTATTGCGAGGGGTCCCTGACCAGCCCCCCGAAAGAAAATCCAAGAATTAGTTAGGGAGTTTTCTATCTTGGATCAGAAGGAGGCGGCCCGGGGAAACCTTCCGACCCCTGTTATCTAACACAGCTAAGAAGTACTGATTTCAATTTGGATTCGTTATTTTGGTGGCGGATGGAGTCTTAAGGGGGCCAGGAGTGTGTCACGTATAGCGACAGGACGTCAATGAAAACAACAAGAATCGTCGTCACGGACTACATTGAGCCAGATCTGGAGTGGGAGCGAGTACAACTCGCTACTCTGGCGGTGACTTTCGAAGCATATCAGCTCAAATCCACTTCCCGCGAAGCTCTCCTTGCCCGGGTCGGCGATGCGGATGTTCTGGTTGTGAACATGGTGAAGATCGACCGCGAAGTCATTCAGAACCTACGTTCCTGCAAACTCATCATCCGTCACGGTGTTGGCTACGATAACATCGATGTGCCCGCGGCCACGGAACATGGCATCCAGGTCTGCTACGTTCCCGACTACTGCAGGGAAGAGGTTGCCGAACAGGCGATGATGCTTCTCCTGCTCTGTCGCCGCAGGTTCATGCAGCAACAGGAATCGCTTCGGGTTTCACTCAAGAAGGGGCAGTGGGATTTCAGCACCGTGGGTGCAATCCGACGGTTTTCAGGTACGAAGGCCGGCATAGTGGGGTGCGGCCGGATCGGGAGTCTCGTTGTCGGGATGCTCCGGGGATTCGGGATCGAGGTCATGGTTCATGACCCTTACCTGAGCGAGCGCCGGCAGGTCGAACTCGGCATCCGTTGTATGCCTCTGGAAGAGGTCCTCCGAGAAGCGGATATGGTGACGGTCCATCCGTCTCTCACCCACGAGACGAAATACATGATCGGCGACCGCGAGCTTCGCATGATGAAACCCACCGCAATTCTTGTGAACACTGCAAGAGGTGCAATCGTGAATGCGGAGGCTCTTGCTCGAGCATGCAAGGAGGGCTGGATTGCGGGGGCAGGCATAGACGTGTTCGAGAAGGAACCGCCGGAAAGCGGTTTCGTATTGCGTGACATTCCCAACGTTATTCTCACCCCGCATCTCGCCTGGCATTCTGAAGATGCCGGTCTGAGTATTCGCGAAAAGATCATGGAAGATCTCCGCCGGTTTCTTGAGGGACGTCCTCCCAGGTTCCCGATCAACAGCCTTGACCCGAGAGGGTGATGGAA
>JBATTW010000388.1:0-21632 GCA_049670805.1 Bacteroidota bacterium | reverse complement strand
CTTGAAGAACGCCCCTTTCATCCTCAGTATGATACTCTGAAGCCGACCGGAATCCTGGGCCACGGCTACGGGATCATCGGTTCGCTCATGATCATCTCCGGCGTCATCAGCTACACCTCTCGCAAACGCCTGCGTTCGTTCGCTCGTCTCGGCAAGATCAAGTATTTCCTCGAGTTTCACATCTTTCTCTGCCTAGTCGGGCCGATCCTCATTCTGTACCACACTACGTTAAAGTTCGGAGGCCTGGTGTCCGTGAGCTTCTGGAGTATGACGGCAGTGGTTCTGAGCGGCCTGGTGGGGAGGTATTTCTATATCCAGATCCCGAAGAGCATTTACGGTAACGAACTCTCCGCAGCCGAACTCGAGAAGGAGAAGGAGCGGCTTGGGGACACGTTCAGGACGACATTTGGCATGCGGCCCGAGGTCATCAAGGCGATAGACGCGATCGCTCTCCCGGGCAAGAATGTTGCAGAGATGTCACTTCTTGAGGTGATCAACTTCTTTGTTTTCAACGACCTTACCCGAAAGACACGACTCCGTCACCTCTTTGCCCGGCTCCAGAGGTCCGGACTGCGCCGGCAAGCGGTACGGCAACTTCGGGTTCTTGCGAATCATCGTATTGTTCTCATGCGCAGGGTGGCGTTCCTGCAGAAGTTCAAGCAGATATTCCACTACTGGCATGTGATCCATCTTCCGTTCTCGATCGTCATGTTTCTTATCCTGTTTGTGCATGTGGCTGTTGCTCTTGCATTCGGGTACACGTGGATATGGTAGGTGCGAGGAATTGGCATTCTTTCCTGTTGGTCGCGGTGGGACTGGCACTTTGCCTGCCATCTGGCAGTGCAGCGCAGATCTCTCCGGGAGAGCTCTCGAGATCCCACGCAATGCTGGAGGGAATCAGCAACTGCACGTCCTGTCATGCTCTGGGAGAGTCGGTGAAGAACGACAAATGCCTTGAATGTCATACCGAATTGCGGACGCGCATCAAGGCTCGGAAAGGGTTTCACGGTCCCCTTGGTGACAGGCAGTGTGTGGAGTGCCACAAAGAGCACTACGGAAAGGATTTCGCCCTCGTCAGGTTCAACCCGGGCGGTTTCGATCATGCATCGGTGGGCTTCCCATTGAAAGGGAAACATCGTTCGTTGGATTGCGCGCAGTGTCACAACGCTCAACATATCACGGCGGCTGATGTGCGGGATAACAAAAAGCTTCTGCAATCGCACACCTACCTTGGTCTCGGACCAGACTGCATGTCGTGTCACTCAGACATACACAGAGGGCAACTCTCCACGGAATGCCAGCAATGCCATAGCGCAGAGGGCTGGAAACCGGCTCCCGGCTTCGCTCATGACAAGGCCGGATTCCGTCTGACCGGCAGGCACACAGAGGTATCCTGTGAGAGTTGCCATCCCCGTTCCGGGGGTGAATCGGGCCCGGTCAAATTCGTCGGTCTGGGATTCTCTTCGTGCTCCTCATGCCATGGGGATCCTCACCGAGCCAAGTTCAGCCAAGCGTGCGAAAGTTGTCACACGACAGGCGGCTGGAAGCGCATGGCGTCATCTCGTTTCAACCATGCAACAACCAGGTTTGCGCTCCGTGGCGGGCATACAAGGGTCCCGTGTGAGGGTTGCCATGTTCCGTCGCGGGAACGGAGCAGCGGGAGGGTAACGCAGAGCTTTGCCGTGGGAAAATTCGAACGGTGTGAAGACTGCCACAGGGACCCTCACCGCGGGGAGTTTGCGGGACGGCCCGACAAAGGGGCCTGCGA
Organism: Bacteroidota bacterium; assembly: GCA_049670805.1. Classification (GTDB taxonomy): domain Bacteria; phylum Bacteroidota; class Ignavibacteria; order UBA10030; family UBA6906; genus JBATTW01. Next base: position 19,864 of record JBATTW010000388.1, on the reverse strand, counting down.
ATCATGCCATAGCGAGGACAGCTTTGCTCCGGCCCGATTCTTGCATGACTCGGCACGCTTCACGCTTCAGGGACGACACAGGAGTGTCGCGTGTGTCAGTTGCCACAACTCCATTTCGGGTGGCAGGCGTGGCGGAAAACCCCTCAGTTTCAGAGTCAGGAAGTATCAACAGTGCGCCGACTGCCATGCAGACGCACACGGAGGCCAGTTTGTATCTCGTGTGGACAGAGGTGCCTGCGAATCCTGCCATTCGGTGAAAGGGTATCTTCCCCCTACCTACACGGCGAAGGATCACGACCTCTCCCGGTTTGCCTTGACGGGCAGCCATGATGCTGTTTCTTGTGCTGCCTGCCATCCGGAAAAAGGGTTCGTTCAGGGCAGGAGCACACGGCGGTTTGTCTGGAAGGAGAAAGTGCAGTGCGCGACCTGCCACCGAGACGTCCACCTGCAACAGTTCAGCACGGGAAAATACGGTGGCTGTGAATCGTGTCATTCGACGCAATCATGGCGGGAAGTTGGGTTTGCTCATGCGAAAACGGGTTTCCCGCTGTCAGGGAAACATGCAGGGATTGCCTGTGCGAGATGTCACACAATCGCACACGTGGAGGGAGGTCGCCCCGTGAACAGGTTCTCAGGCACGCCCACACACTGCTCAGATTGCCATGGTGGTTCGGCTTCGTCGATCTACCGCGCAACGATAAATAACTAATTCCATCGGAGGTGTGATGGATCTTGACATACGACAGCGTGTAGCCGGTCCCGGACGGATCCGTAAGGGGAGAAAGCCGCTTCTCTTCCTTTTCCTTCTCGGGGTCGCTGCAACCGGGACATCATTTGCGCAAACTTCGCCGCACGGGACGCTTTCTATCGAATGCGATAACTGCCACACCTCGCAGTCATGGAAGGAGATTGCATACCCGCTCAGGTTTGACCACGCAGAGACGGGGTTCCCGCTGACCGGGCAGCACTCTCTGGTCCAGTGCAGAGCATGTCACAGGTCGCTCACCTTCGCCCGTGCGAAGAGCGTGTGTGCCGAGTGCCATGAGGATGTGCACCGGACTGAACTGGGGACCCTCTGCGACCGATGCCACAGCCCGCAGTCATGGCTTATTCCGGACATGGCCCAGAGGCACACCCGCACTCGGTTTGCCCTCATCGGAGCGCACGCGACGGTCAGCTGCCAGCTCTGTCACACGAACCAGCAAAAGTACGAGTATATCGGTGTTCGGACGGACTGTTTTGGCTGCCACGCGGCCGACTACGAAACAACGAGTCTTCCGAACCACCGCACCGCAGGCTTCGGGACAGACTGTATCCAGTGTCATTCAGTGACTGCACTGCGTTGGGAAACCAGCTTCGACCACGCGCAGACCGGCTTCCCACTGCTGGGTGCGCACAGGGCGACACCATGCTCTGAGTGTCATGAGGGGGCGCGTTTCCGCGGGACGCCCACAGAATGCGTGAGTTGTCACGAGCAGGACTACATCGCCGCCGTCAGCCCGAAGCACTCTCCCGGTTTCTCGAGGGACTGCGCCGCGTGCCACACGCCGACTGCATGGCGACCGGCGGCATTTGACCACAATAAGACGAGCTTCCAGCTCACGGGCGCTCACACAACGGCGGCCTGCGCTTCGTGCCACGCGAATGGGATCTATGCCGGGACACCCGCGACGTGCGGCAACGGGGCGTGCCATCTGGCCGAGTATAACGCCACGCTGAGCCCGCAGCACTCCACGGCCGGCTTCCCGATGGATTGCCAGACCTGTCATTCCACAACTGCATGGCAGCCGTCCACCTATGATCACGATCCGCTCTTTCCCATTTCCGGGGGGAGCAGGCACTCTCCAGGAAAATGGACCACGTGCGCGGACTGCCATACGGTGCCGACGGATTTCAATCTGTTCTCGTGCATTGACTGCCACGAACACGGTGACAAAAGCGTCGTAGACGCCCGGCACCGTGAAGAGCCGAGATACACGTACACGAGTATAGCCTGTTATAACTGTCATCCGAGGGGGAATTGACGTCGAAGACAACTATCATTAGAATAGGTGTCATCGTCTCGCTTGTTCTTGCGGTGAGCGTCCAGTTCGGGGTTGGACAGGATCGTGTGTCTCGCCGGATTGCGGCTTCCATCTCCTACATTTCCAGCGGGGGAGTGTATATCAACGCCGGAAAAGGAAGCGGGCTCGCCAGAGGCGATACGGTAACCATATTCCATGGATCGAAACCGTCTGCTCTCGCGACGGTCACGGCAGTCTCGAGCTCCTCTTCCTACGCGCTTGTGCTCTCGCAGAATGTTCCTCCGTCCGTCGGGGACAGCGTCGTGGTCGTCAAAGAGATCAAGGTCGACAAACCACGGGATCCCACAGACAGAGAGCTCGCGCCGGCTCTCGTCGGCCCCGACCGCCGGCTGCCGGAATCCAACGTTATTACGGGGAGGCTCGCCCTCCAGTATGGAGGGGCAGGGGTCGCCGGGCGTTCGCTGGACTTCTCACAACCGGCAGCGGTGATGAGGCTGGATGTTGCCAGACTTTTTGGGACCGGTGTCACGCTTTCGCTACACGGCAGGGCGTACCACGAGCTATCAGACCAGGCTGCTCTCTACGGCCAGAGACCTCGCACGAATGTGAGAATGTATCAACTATCCCTGACCTACGACAACCCCCGGTGGTGGTACGGATACAGTCTGGGACGGTTCATTTCGAGGTACGTCGGAGGACTCGGTGTGGTTGATGGCGGGCAGTTGTTCGTCCATTTGGGAGGTTTCAGACTCGGTGCGGTGGCAGGCTTGCAGGCCAACTATCGTAACTCGTCAATCGACACAGACCAGGCCAAAGTCGGTGCCTTTCTAAACTACAGCTGGGGCGGTAGTGTCTTCACGGCGTCGAACATCACTGTTGCCTACAGCCAGAACCTGTTCAAGGGGAAGTTGGATCGAGAGTTTCTCTACCTGCAGGCATCTCTCAGATTGGGCCCCCGTCTTTTCCTGTACCAGAGCACGGAGCTGGATCTCCACACGGTCACAAACGGTGTTGGGGAGAAAGGGTTCCGTTTCACCAACACTTTCCTGACAGTCTCGTACACGCCGCTGCCGTGGCTCGCCCTCAATGGAGGATATGACGCGACACGCACAATCTACCTCTTCGAAAGCATGAAATCCATTCCTGACACACTTCTGGACCGGTCGCTCAGACAGGGATACCGGGCATCGGTATCGGTCAGGCTACCGATGCGCGTGACGCTTAGGGCCACAGGCAATTTGAGGCTGGCGTCTGGTTCTACCCCGAGCGCCCATACGATCGGTACAAGTCTGCGTGTCAATGATATCCTGCGGAGCAGCTTTGATGTCGGGATTCGGTATGCAGCCATCCGGGGTCTGTACACCGACGGGGAGGATATCGCGATCGACATCGCCACGTGGATTTCGCAGTCACTCACCGCAATGCTACGGCTCGACCGGTATGAGTACGATGTGGTAGGGCAGGAGGGACGTCTCGTGACGCTTACGGCGAGCGCAAATGTCAGCTATCGGGTCTCTCGCTCTCTCTACTGTCTGGTGAACGTGGAACAGGTCTGGGACACGCTGCAAGATGCCCGTCGGGTGTACCTTGAGGTTGGGATACACTTCTAATAGTCCAGGGAGGAATGTTGAGCGAAACTGTCATAACGATTCTTGTGGTTACGCTGCTGATCCCGGCAGTAGTAGTCCCATACTACCTCAGGGTGCGGAAGAGGGAGAAGGATGCGCGGGCCCGATTTGAAAAGGCGAGGATCAGCGGCCTTCAGGCGGCAGTATCGATGCATCCACTCATCGATGCACTCCGTTGCATTGGTTGTGGAGGTTGCGTGCGTGCCTGCCCCGATGGTGATGTCCTCGGGGTCATAGAGGGAAAAGCGATTCTCGTTCACGGTGCCAAATGCGTGGGGCATGGGCTTTGTGCTGAAGCGTGCCCCATGGGCGCAATCCAGCTGGTAATGGCTGCTCCCGGCCGGAGTGCAGACCTCCCCGTTTTGAGCGAACAGTATGAAACCACCGTAAGCAACATGTTTATCGTGGGTGAGCTGGGTGGGCTCGGCCTGATCAAGAACGCCATTACCCAGGGGAGGCAGGCTGTGGAGCACATTGCGGCACGCTCACCCTCGCACAATGGTATCTATGACGTTGCCATCGTCGGGGCCGGGCCTGCGGGATTGGGTGCAGCACTCACGGCGAAGAAACACGGCATGAAGTACATCCTTTTGGAACAGGGCGATGTGGGTGGGACCATCCTGCAGTATCCGAGGAGGAAGATCGTGATGACGTCTCCCGTGGAGATCCCCCTCTGGGGGAAGCTCAAGCTCACCGAAACTTCCAAAGAATCGCTTCTCGACATCTGGCAGGACATCCTCAGGAAGACACGTCTCAGCATCAACACGCACGAGAAGTTGAACGGTATCCAGAGCGGGGGAGACAGATTCGCTCTGCAATCGTCACAGGGGGGATATGAAGCCCGTCACGTCGTGCTCGCGCTCGGGAGAAGAGGAACTCCACGGAAGCTGGGCGTGCCCGGGGAAGCACTCGGGAAAGTGATGTACCGGTTGATTGATGCAGGATCCTACCATGATAGCGATGTCCTTGTCGTGGGAGGTGGAGATTCCGCCGTCGAGGCGGCGATGGGACTCGCGCTCCAGGGGTCCAACAGGGTAACTCTCTCGTACCGTAAGCCGGAGTTCACCCGCCTGAAGGAGCGCAATGCCAGGCGGCTGGGACAGTGTCGCAGGGACGGCACGATCAACGTGGTTTTGGACTCCACCGTGAAGGAAATCTTGGATGATGCAGTGCTCCTCGAAACGCCGGAAGGCTCGAGAAGAGTACCCAATCACTATGTCTTCGTTTTCGCCGGAGGAGAGACACCGTTCAATTTCCTCAAGAGTATCGGGATCGAGTTCCAGGCTCAGGTCATTGAGTAGGCTGGCAGGCTAGTCTTCGCTGAAATCGTACATTTCGCAGACCCTCACAATTCTGTCGAGATATTTATTGACAATTTCGGTATGGTGTGTCTTGACTGGAAAGCTAGGGAGGGATGTGGGAGTAATCCTGAGGAAAAAATAAGATGTTCATCGGACATTTTGGCGTTGGCTTCGCGGCGAAGAAAGCCGATCCGAAGGTTTCGCTGGGTACACTCTTCATGGCATCCCAGTTCATCGACCTGCTCTGGCCCGTATTCCTGCTTCTGGGCCTGGAGAGAGTCGAGATAGATCCCGGAAACACGGCCTTTACCCCGCTTGATTTCGTGCACTACCCCTTCACTCATAGCTTTCTGGGCGTCCTTTTCTGGGCGGTTCTCTTTGGGGTGGTCTACTTCATGATTCGCAAGAGCGGCAAGAGCGCTCTGCTCCTTGGCGGGCTGGTCCTGAGCCACTGGTTCCTGGATCTCATCACACACAGGCCTGATCTTCCGCTTCTTCCCTGGAGCGACGTGAAAGCCGGGTTTGGTCTCTGGAACTCTGTTGCGTTGACGCTCTTGGTAGAGAGCCTGATCTTTATTGCCGGTGTCTTCCTCTATATGAGGGTTACCAGGGCCAAAAACAGGGCGGGTAGCCTGGGCCTCTGGGGCCTGCTCGCCTTTCTGGCGCTCGTGTATATCATGAATGTCATCGGCCCCCCGCCAGAAGCAGCTGGACCGATTGCCATTGTCGGGTTGTTTCAATGGTTGCTGGTGGCCTGGGCCTACTGGGTTGACAGGAACCGAGGCCCGCAATCGGTGCAGGCTGGTCAGTAAAGATGCCCGGGACGGAGGAGGCAAAGGTGATTGTTGACACGCCAGAACTTACGAAGGCCCAGAGAATCATCCTCTGGTGTGCTTCGGTAATGGGGCTGTTTGGGATAAACGGCCTGTTTCTCTATGTGGTGTTTGTCCATCCTGAACAAATCGGAGGGGCACGGTCAAACCTCTTCGCGATGGCTTTCATTCTAGAGGCATTTGTTCTCCTTCCAGTTTTCTGTTTCCTGATTGCGATCGCAAAGCTTAAGTCATCCGGATGGATTGCGTTTCTGGTGCTCTCCCTGGCCAGCAGTCTGGCATTCAGTATTCCGTTCAGCTTGCTGATGTGGAGCGGAGGCAGGAACAGGTAGACGCGTGCGCGGGATCCAGGCCCGGGGTTGTCATTGTCGGTACGGGCCGCTCGAGGGCGGATGCTCCTTAGCCCTAGAAGCGCCAGGAAGCCTGACAGGCCTTCCCGGCCGCTTGACTTTGCCAGAGCGTTTTGCTAGGATGTCTCAGGCATCTGCTTCACAGGACTTTTCTCGATGCTTTGGCCTCTCCGTCCCATCATGAGGACCTGCCGCAACCCTCGGCAGAGGAAATCTGGCAGGGTGGCAAACTGTTACTGATCGCTCCAAAAGACTTTTGGGGTGAGAACGCCTAGTCGCGTGGTTCATTCAACAGAGTGCATGTCAGGGGACCCATAACCTAGCTAGGAGGAGGAACCATGAGAAGACCAACCCTAAAATATCTACTTGCCCTGCCGTTGATCCTGGCTGCGTTGCTTGCGGTTGTGGGCGTTGTGCGCACGCAGGATGCGGGCAAGAAGAGATCGAGCTATGCACCGGTTGTCATCATGGAGGACTTTGCATCGGTAATGGCTCGAATGGTGGCTGCAAAGCCGGCGGTGATGAAGAAGCAGCAGGATCTGCTCAGTGAACGGTACGACCTGAGCAACACCCCCGCCGACGGGGTCACCATGTCGGGCGGGAAGGCCGTCCAGGAGGGAGTTCGGGTCAAGCTCTCCGGCGGGATGACCTGGGACAAACTGGCAGCAATGAGTCCCGAAGAGATCAAGGAGAAGGACCTTTTCCCTGCTGGCTTCTTTCCGCTGCCTCACCCAAACCATCCAGAAGGCGGGATGCTGTTCCCCCAGTTCCACATAGACGAGATCAAGAAGCAGGAGGCGCGGGATCTCACTCGGTTCGATCTGGATTTCGACCTGCCGGATCACCTTCTGCCCGAGTTCCCGGCACCCATGTATTTGACAACCCGACCTGACCTGGGTGACGTTTCGCAGGGTAAACTCGTGACCATCGCCAATTACTATGAGCTCTTCAACGGGATCTTGAACCCCAAGCAGCTTGAGGGCCTCAGGCTTCTGGTCACACCCTTTCCGCAGCAGCAGTTCAACCAGACCGAGGACAGACGTTCGGAGCTTCCGAGTCGCGGGGTGACATGCTTCGACTGCCATGCCAACGGCCACTCGAATGCGTCCACCCACCTGGTCGGTGATATTCGACCTCAGGAGTTCCGCCACCGGCTCGATACGCCCCCGCTCCGTGGTGTGAACATTCAGAGGCTGTTTGGCTCCCAGCGGGCCTTGAAGACTGTTGAGGACTTCACCGAGTTCGAACAGCGCGCCGCCTACTTTGACGGAGATCACGTCATTGCTACCAAGAAGGGGGTCAACATTCTCGAGCGGGGGAGCCAGGTCCACTTCATGGCGGAATTCCAGGCACTGATGGATTTCCCGCCTGCACCGAGGCTCGGGATAGACGGGAAGCTTGACCCGGCAAAAGCCTCTGAGTCGGAGCTGCGCGGGCAGGAGTTGTTCTTCGGAAGGGCCAAGTGCGGCCCGTGCCACACCGCGCCCTACTACACCGACAACCTGATGCACAATCTGAAGGTCGAGCGCTTCTACACACCACGGATGATAAACGGCCGTATGGCCAGTGCTGATGGCCCCATCAAGACCTTCCCGTTGAGGGGCATCAAGGACTCACCTCCGTATATGCATGACGGGAGGCTGCTGACGCTGGAAGATACGGTGGAGTTCTTCAATCTCGTGTGTGGGCTCCACCTGACGGCACAGGAGAAGGCCGATCTCGTGGCATTCATGCGGGCGATGTAGGTACGGGGTGGACTGTCGCTGATGCTGAGCTGACCACGAAACTCACTCAAGGTGTGGAAGGCCCCGAGGTGTCTCGGGGCCTTTCGTGTGTAGAACTATCGATGCCTTCTGGCCCTCATCGTAGCATTGAGATGATACTGAAGAGATCCTGGCACCTTCACTCTGACGGACGCAGGCCGCTGCCGTGAAAGTGGACAACGTTCATGAACGCCGGTTGGGTGCATCGCCCGCTGAGGTGGGTGCGCTGATTGATTCACTGGCATCGCACAGAGATCTCCTCTGGCCCAGAGACATGTGGCCGCGCATGGAGTTTGACCGCCCACTCGCGGTTGGGGCGACCGGTGGACACAAGCCTATACGGTACTCCATAGAAACCTATCAGCCTGGTCAGTCTATACGGTTCAGGTTTCTGGGGCCGAAAGGCTTTGACGGGTTTCACGGGTATGAGATTCTCCCCGCGGGCGACGGTGCTATTCTGAGGCACACACTGGAAATGCAGACGTATGGCCTGGCCCTGGTAACCTGGCCGCTCATGTTTGGCCCGATGCACGACGCACTCCTGGAAGACTCCCTGGCACGAGCTGAAGCATCAGTAGGCTTGACACCCACGGTGCGGCGCTGGTCACCCTGGGTGAAACTGCTCCGCTGGGCTTTCACCGGGGGCAAAGCACGGAAGCAGGTCATGCCCAACACATATGCATAAGAGCACGGTACCTGAGATAGTCAGAGAGAACAGGCGAATACTCCTCTTCGACGGCCTCTGTAATCTCTGTTCATGGACGCTCAAGTTCGTATATCGGCGCGATAACAAATCGCTCTTCACATTCGGGTGGGTCCAATCCGACGTGGGAAGGAGTCTGATGGAATGGTGCGGCCTTCCGACTGAGGAGCACGAAACGATGGTCTACATCGAAGACGGAGTGCCATATTTCAGGTCCACCGCATTCCTGAGAGCTGTACGGTTGTTGCGGTTCCCCTGGCCTGCACTGGCGGTCGGGCTCTTGATCCCGGGGCCCGTCAGAGATTGGGTGTACGATCGGGTGGCATGGAATCGATACAGAATCTTCGGGAAGAAACAGGAGTGTCTGGTCCCGACAGGGGACCTGCTGGAGAGGTTCCTCCAGTCTAGTTGAGGGACATCGAGGGGAGCGTTATCTGGATGCGGGTTCTCGGGGCTCATTGTCGGTAACACGCACGGAGCCTCCCATTGCAGTGACGACAGGTTTCACCAGGCTGAGACCGAGCCCGTGCTCCTCGATGCCCATATCCTCGCTGTAGGGAGTCCGGTAGAATCGCTCGAAGACCTTTCTTACTCGTCAAAGATCATCTGCGCTTCTTGAGCCGCTCCATCCATTGCCTCTTGCGGTGTGAGTTCTCCCACGACGGCCTTCTGTGTCCAGGGGGTAATGATTTTCTGGGCAATGATGCTGATGCCCGGGTGCGGTGGCCATGGCCGGGCGTACTTCAGTTCATGCCGGTACACGGGCAGGTCCCTCTTCTTATCAGCCTCGGGGCTATAGAGCACCTTCAACGTGGTGGGCGCTCCCCCGACATCATTCGTAACCCAGTACATGTCGGCCTCTTCGTTCTTCAGGTACTTGAGGAGCTCCCAGGCTTCGTTGGGATGTTTCGTATGCGCGCTGATGGCGTACATAATCATATCCTGGAGGGTCGGGGAGGTTTCGTATTGATCGATCATATGGTCGGGTACCGGGACGGGCACGACGATCATCTTCTTGCCGGGGCTCTTCGTCTCCACCATACTCCTGAACCACGGGCCCTCGATGCTCATTGCGACCTTGTTGCTGCAGAAGAGGTCGGTGATTTCAGAGTGCTGATAGGCCAGGAAACCGGGGGTGATGGAGTGATCGATCTGGTGCATGTCGGCGAAGAGCTGGAGCGTCTTGACACCCATCGGGGAGTTGAACTCGACTCTCGTGAGATCGTCAGACAAAATGTTCACACCGGCCTTGTAGAGAAACGGGGCAAGGCGATAGGAGAACCCTCCACGATCTCCTCCCAGCAGGACGAGACCCCACTGGTCTACAGACCCATCCCCGTCAGTATCCTTTGTGAGTCGTCTGGCGGCCTCTCTGAATTCAGACCAGGTCCTTGGAGGAGCGACGTCCTCCGCGTCAAACATCTCCATGTTGCAGGCGATGATGAACGCGAGGGCGGACGCCGGGAGTCCGTAGTAATTCTCCCCGTACCGGCCTGACTCAAAGAGATTGGGCTCGTACCAGCTTTTGACCTCCACGAAGTCGGGAAACGTGTTGATGGGAAGGTAGAAACCCGCTTCGCCGAACTCTGCCGCGTAGTTGGCATGCACGTTCATCAGGTCGGGCCCGGTGCCCGTGGTGAGATTTGTGTAGAGTATCTCCCTGATCATGTTCCAGCTCTTCTGACTCAGGACGACTCTGATGCCGGGATGTGTCGCGTTGAACGAGTCGACCCTTTCCCGAGCCCACTCCATCCAGGGGGGCGTTCCCCCGAAGTTCCAGAGTTGAATCTCTACAACATCATCTTTCTTGCCGCAGGAAATAAGGAAGAATGTGAAGAGCAGGGCGGCAGCCAGTTTCTCTTTCATAATCGTTCCCTGTGCATGCAATAGACATCCTAGCACAATTAGTTGATACGTTCAAGTGAGGACTGACCGGCCCGCCATAACCTGCAGGAATACGCCCCGTCCCTTGACTTTTCTCTCGAGGGAACATGACAGGAGGCATGCTGCAGTGGAATGCCGAAAAGCGTCCGGCCGTGAGGGAGAACCAGGATTGACTGCCTGCGACCACGTATGATCCTTGTCCCCCGACGCCATTAACTCTCGCTTCAATAGGAGATCCTGCATCCGGAAATGATTTCCTGTGTCGGGGCCTTTCTTTGTGCGCTGGGACAGGATCGTTCCCTTGCCCGTTTGCAGGGTTTGCATTTGGACACTGGAATCTGTATTGTCCTTTTCATGATGTCATCTTTGCAGCAACAGTACCCCAACTGGCACCCCTCTCCTTCCGTAGACCAGGTCGGTGTAGAAGAACGCGTTGCACGGCTGACCACGCGCAGCATCAAAAGAGACTCCAAGATCGCGGCGCTGAAGCTCGCCCTGAGCATGATCGATCTTACCACGCTGGAAGGAAACGACTCGCCGGGGAAGGTCCGGCAGCTCTGCTACAAGGCGATGCATCTTCACGACGCTCTGCCCGATCTTCCGCACGTCGCCGCGATATGCGTCTATCCCACGCTGGTGCGGATCGCCAGGAAGGAGCTGGGAGACTCGGGCATCAAGGTTGCCTCCGTTGCCACGGCCTTTCCCAGCGGGCAAAGTTCTCGTGAGACAAAGATGGAGGAGATCCGGTACGCCGTTCAGGAAGGTGCTGACGAGATCGATATGGTCATCTCTCGCGGCGCGTTTCTGCGGGGTGACCTGGCGTACGTTCACGAAGAGATTGCAGAAGCCAAAAATCTCTGCGCTGAGCAGGCGCATCTTAAAGTCATACTGGAAACGGGCGAGCTGGGAAGCCTGGACCGGATCCGCCGGGCCAGCGACCTTGCACTGGCTGCAGGTGCGGATTTCATCAAGACCTCCACCGGCAAGATCAAACCTGCCGCAACGCTGACTGCCACACTCGTCATGCTGGAGGCGATTCGCGACTATCACCAGCGCACCGGTGTCAAGCGCGGGATGAAACCGGCAGGGGGTATACGAAACGCCAAAACTGCTATTCAGTACCTGGTCGTCCTGAACGAAACGCTGGGACGCGACTGGATGACCCCCGATCTCTTTCGCATCGGGGCCAGCTCGCTGGCTAACGATATCCTGATGCAGCTGGCCAAGGAAACCACGGGGGTCTATCAGTCGCTGGACTATTTTTCACAGGCATAACCTATGAGCACATCCACCGCATCGCCTCCTCTGGATTGGGCCTACGCGCCCGCACCGGAGAGCACCGATCCCGGCATCCGGGAGCGCTACGATCTCTTTATCGACGGTAAATTCACCCCGGCAACCGACGGGAAGTATCGTCAAATCATCAACCCTTCCAGAGAAACGGTCCTGTGTGAGGTGGCCGAGGCCGGCGCCGCAGATATTGATCGGGCAGTGAAAGCCGCACGAGGAGCGTACAAAAAGGTCTGGTCCAAGATGCCGCCGCGGGAACGGGGGAAGTACATCTTCCGCATTGCGCGCGTGCTGCAGGAGCGAGCCCGTGAGATGGCCGTTGCAGAATCGGTGAACGGCGGGAAACCCATTCGTGAAAGCCGTGACCTGGATATCCCGCTCTCTGTCGCTCACTTCTTCTATTACGCAGGCTGGGCGGACAAGCTGAACTACGCCTTCCCGGGCGCACGCGCCCGGTCCCTGGGCGTTTGCGGGCAGATCATTCCCTGGAATTTTCCTCTCATGATGGCGGCGTGGAAGATCGCACCGGCCCTGGCAACGGGGAATACCGTGGTACTCAAACCAGCAGAGACCACTCCTGTGACGGTGATGAAGCTGGCCGAGATCATCCGGGACGCTGACCTGCCGCCGGGTGTGGTCAACATCGTGCCGGGAGGCCGATCAACAGGTCAGATGCTGGTGGAACATCCCGACGTTCACAAGATCGCCTTCACGGGGTCCACCGCGGTTGGCAAGTGGATCATGAAAACGCTGGCTGGCACGGGGAAGAAGTACACCCTGGAGCTGGGGGGGAAAGCCGCAAATATTATCTTCGAAGACGCCGCAATCGACCAGGCCGTTGAAGGGATCATCAACGCGATCTTCTTCAATCAGGGACACGTATGTTGTGCGGGCTCGCGTCTCCTCGTGCAGGAAGGGATCGCCCCTACCATCCACCGCAAGCTGAAGGAACGGATGGAGACGCTCATCCTGGGGGACCCGCTGGACAAAAACACCGACGTGGGTGCGATCAACTCCAGAGAGCAGCTGGACAAGATCAACAACTACCTTCAGGTCGGCCAGGAAGAAGGTGCGGAGATGTGGCAGCCCGACTGTCCCCTGCCGGAGAAAGGATACTGGTGCCGCCCCACACTCTTTACCAACGTGTCGCAGTCGCACCGCATTGTGCAGGAGGAGATCTTCGGACCTGTGCTGGCAATACAAACGTTCCGGACAGCTGAAGAGGCAATCGAGAAGGCCAACAACACCCCCTACGGCCTGAGCGGTGGTGTCTGGACCGACAAAGGTGCCAAGATCTTCAAGGTTACGCGTCAGGTCAGGGCCGGCGTCATATGGGCCAACACGTTCAACAAGTTCGACCCCACCTCTCCTTTCGGGGGCTACAAGGAGAGCGGCATGGGTCGCGAGGGTGGCTGGCACGGACTCATGCCCTATGTGCAACTGGAGGCCCTATGAACGAGCGCGTCCCCGTCCTCAAAACCTACAAGCTCTTCATCGACGGCAAGTTCCCCCGGAGTGAATCGGGCCGGAGCTACACGCTGAAGGACTCCCGCGGCCGCGCGCTGGCCAATGTCTGCCAGGCCACACGCAAAGATTTTCGCAACGCCGTGGTTGCCGCGCGGACGGCGCAATCAGGCTGGGCCAAACGCTCCGGGTACAACCGCGGGCAGATTCTCTACAGGCTGGGTGAACTGGTGGAAGGCCGTCGTGACCAGTTTGTTGCAGAGCTTAAGCAGCAGGGATCACCCGTAGGGGAGGCAAGGAAAGAAGTAAACCTCACCATTGACCGCCTCGTCTGCTTTGCAGGGTGGGCCGATAAATACCAGCAACTCTTCAGCACGGTGAACCCTGTTGCCTCACCACATTTTGTTTTCTCTGTCCCCGAGCCTACAGGCGTGGTCGCGCTGGTCGCCTCCCAAAAGAGCGGATTGATCGGTCTGGTATCGTTGATCTGCCCGATCATCCTGGGTGGGAACACCGTGGTGGCTCTGGCGTCTGAATCTGAACCCCTGACTGCCATCACGTTTTCCGAAGTCCTGGCCGCCGGCGATGTCCCTGCAGGCGTTGTCAACATTCTCACCGGCTTCCGCTCCGAACTCCTGGAGCAGATGGCCGGTCACATGGACGTCAATGCCCTCGTCTATACGGGGGAGAAGAAGGCAGAACGCACACTTATCCAGCAACAAGCCTCCCTGAATGTCAAACGAGTCATTGTTCCCCGGATTCGCTCCTGGAAATCCGGTACCGTCGAAAGTCCCTATTTGATCATGGATACCCAGGAGGTGAAAACCACCTGGCATCCCGTTGGTCTGTAGTATCAACGACGTAGTGCTCGTCGCGTGAAAGGGCCAGACAGCTCACTGGGCATAAGGTCAGTGCTGGTCCCTCTCAAGGACCCGATGCCCAATGAGAGTCTGCAGGTTCATGAACGATCACGAAGGATGGCACAGATGAAGGCAACAGAGATCCTGAAGGATGAACACCGGCATATCGAACGGATGCTGACCGTGCTGGAGCATGCCTCCGGCCGTCTGCTGAAGGGGGAGAAGATCCCTCCAGAGGTTTTTCGAGATGCCATCCACTTTCTCAGGATGTTTGCCGATAAGTGTCACCATGCAAAGGAAGAGACACTGCTTTTTCCCGCGATGGTGGAAAAGGGATTTCCCCGGGAGGCCGGTCCTCTTGCCGTCATGCTCGCGGAGCACGAGCAGGGGCGTGCGGAGGTCGGGGCCATGCACGATGCGCTCGAGCGGTACTCGGCAGACAAGGATGACGGAGTGGAAGAGCTCGTTGCGCATGCGCACAGGTTCATTAGATTGCTGCGGGAACACATCGCGAAGGAGGACAACGTTCTCTTCGCCATGGCTGATCAGCATTTCTCCGCTGATGAACAAACCACGCTGCTGCAAGACTTCAAGAAAGTGGAGGGGAGCGGTGAGGCGTGTGCAACAAAGACCGATCTGGTTGCCCTTCTGAAACGTATGGAACGTGAAGCTGGTGCGAAATACGGATGAACCGGTTTGTTGACAGCTTCAACCGTCGGCACACCTACCTGAGAATTTCACTCACCGATCGCTGCAATCTGCGCTGCAGGTACTGCACGCCTCCCGATGGGATCCAGTCCGGGCCGAAGGACGAGCTCCTGAGCTTTGATGAGATAGAAGTCCTTGCCAGGGTTCTGGGGGGAGGAGTGCTGGGGTCTTGGGTAGGAGCCCTCTGGCTTCAGGCCAGGACTTTGCAGAGTATCCTGGGGATTCTGCTCATCATGGCGGGGGCGAAACTCATCGGGAAGCTCTTCATCGCAGCAGGCTGACCGACGTTGCATTCAAGACATATACTGCATTGATAGAGGAGGTCGATGGCAAATCTCAAAGATTGGTATGATGACATTGTCAAAGTAGTCGACGAGCAGAAGATCAGGCTTGGTAAAAAGACTCAGAAGAAGTACAAAGTCGATTCGCTCCTTCGGGTCGCGAAAAGAGTTGCCGAATTTGCTGAGGACTGCGAAGAATGCCGGGGATTTCAAGGCGAGATCAATACCCTTGCCTCGCGTTTGGGCAATGTGGAAGAGTTTTCCAAAGAGGAACGCAAGGAGTATTCCAGGACACGCAAGAAACTGACCGAGCATCTTCAGAAGAAGCACAAGCTGGTTCCTGAAGGGTACTACGTCGGAGTCGGGGTCGCACTCGGTATATCAATTGGTGTTGCCATTGGCACAGCTATACAAGTTATTGGCGCTGGCATAGGGATCGGCCTTGCCCTAGGCGCCGCCATTGGCAGTAGTCTGGACGCGCAGGCGAAGAAGGACGGGAAGGTTATTTAACATATGCGGCACTCTTGACGTTGGGCCACGCTTTTCATATGCTGAGACCTCAGTATTAGCACTGTTCTTTTGCAGCAACAACCACCGAGCCCCCTCTCACAGAGATGATCTGCACGAACGCACGCCAGACGATGCGCAACTGCGTGAGAGGCGGTATCCCCTTTGCGGACAATCCCCGGAAAGATCCTTCTGAGTCCTGTCTGCCTTGCAGGGCCCCACCATAGTTGCCTCCACGAAGTCCTTCCATTGTATGCCAGAAAGTAAATCCTCATTACTCGCACACATCTGGAGTCTATCATGCGCACTATCAGAGTTTATGTAGCATTGCTCGTAGCATTCGCGCTGGGTCTTGTCAGTCAACCCGTTTTTGCCCAGACTGGCAACCTCGCCCGGCTTTACTTTGTCAAGGTCAAATCGGGCCATGGAGTTGAATTCGAGACAGCTCTCAAGGAACATGCCCAGTGGCGGAAACAGGCAGGCGACGCGTGGACCTGGTACGTTTCACAGGTCGTGAATGGTGAGAACCTAGGTGATTTTGTCATTCGTTCCGGAGGTCACACATGGGCGGATTTCGATAGTTACTCAGAGTTCCTGTTGAAAGGATCGATAGAGTTCAACAAGATGGTCGGTCCCCACATTGAATCAATTTCAGGTCTCATAACAGCCGTGGATACGAATAACATCAACTGGTATCCCGATAATGACGAGGTGAACCTGATCAATGTCATTACGTATCACCTGAAACCCGGTCAAGGGAGGGCGTATAGAGAGGTAGCCAACAAGATAGGCGCAGCCATCAGGGAAAACAAGCGTGAATCCTATTTTGCCCATGAATGGTTGGTGAACGGATCGTATGGTCCGGCAGTCAGCCTGGTTCTGCCTGACAAGAACTGGGCCGGGATGCAGGGACCGGAAGAATCCTTTCGTGATTTCTTGGCACGGGTTATGGGCTCAGAGGAAGTCGGTAAGTTGTTTGAGAAGATGAGCAGCACGTACCAATCGCGAAAGAGTCGGATAATTCAGGTGCGAAGAGACCTTTCAGTGTTTCCGGACAGGTAGGGTTCAGGCCGTGGCTGGATGAGCTTCGGCAGCACGGGGCGTCCCTGGTAACCAGGGACGCCCTTTTTGTTCGGCCTCCCCTGGTGCGAAATGCTGCCCGGGGGGAGCTCCAGAAACTGCCAGCTGGGTTCTGCCCCCCGAAAGATGAACCAAGAATGAATTAGGAAGTTTTGTATCCGGAGTGCTCCCCGTTGTTGGTCCAGATCGATTGAGATTGTAAAATTTGTTTCTCATGCTGTTGAAGGGGCAGGCGACATAGATTATGTGTTGAAGTCCGGATTGGGGTGGAAATGGTAACGAAAGAGGGAGCCATGATAAGAATCCGTGCAGAGCAACCCGGGGATATTCCCGCGGTTCGTGTAGTGAATGAAAGTGCGTTCCAACAGCCTGTGGAGGCGGACCTGGTGGACAGGCTGCGCAAGGAGTGTCCCGAAGCGATTTCCCTGGTGGCTGAGTCCGGAGACCGGATTGTTGGCCACATACTCTTTACCCCGGCTCTACTCCCCGGAGACGGCAAAACCTTACGGGGGATGGGATTAGCTCCTATGGCAGTGCTTCCGGAGCATCAGCGTCAAGGGATCGGTTCCCGGCTGGTTGAAGAGGGGCTACATATCTTGCGTGAACAGTCCTGCCCGTTCGTCATTGTCCTGGGGCACCCCCATTACTACCCGCGCTTCGGATTTGAGCCGGCTTCCAGGCACGGCATCAGGTGTCAGTGGGAGAGTGTGCCTGACGAGGCATTCATGATACTGTTTCTGGATAAGTCGACCGAATCCGATGTCCGGGGGGTGGCCAGATATCGGGACGAGTTTGACGACGCGATGTAGGGCCGGTGGCTCTTTTCGGTTACCTCTATATCCAACCTTTTCTTCGAAATACTGCCAGCATCAGAAGAACAACCACGGCTATGGTGATCCAGAACCCGTGCGGGTAGAACCATTCCCAGTGAAGTTCAGGCATGTGGTCAAAGTTCATCCCGTAGACTCCGGCAATAAAGGTCAAAGGGATAAAGACCGTGGCAATGAGTGTCAGGAGCTTCATGACCTCGTTCATACGATTGCTGATGCTCGAGAGGTACGTCTCCAGCAATCCCCCCACGATGTCGCGGAATGATTCCACGATATCCAGAACCTGGATGGTATGGTCGTACACATCGGCAAGATAGGGGCGTACGGAAGCTGCGATGAGGCCGGAATCGCTACGCTGGAAGGCGGAAACAACCTCCCGCATCGGCAGAATTGATCTCCGAACAAAGGCCAGGTCTCGCTTGGTGCGATGAATCGCCTTGAGGACCTCGGGACGAGGATCTGAGACAGCCTGGAGTTCCAGATGCTCTATCTTCTCGGCCATGTTTTCGAGGGGAGAGAAGTAGTGATCCACCAGCGCATCGATGAGCGAATAGGCGAGGTACACGGCTCCCTGGTTCCTGTGGCGACCGCCGGGATTGTTCAGCCGCTTCTTCACCGCCTCAAAGGCCTGTTCCTGGTTCTCCTGAAAGGAGATGACATAGTTCTTGCCGACGACCAGGGTGGTCTGGTCAATGCTGATCTCCCCCGTTTCTCTATCGTGCCGGAGTCCTTTGACGACGCAAAACAGCTGGTCTTCATCCGCCTCAAAGCGTGACCGTTGAAATGTGTTTACCACATCTTCCAGTTCGAGTAATTGCATGCCTATGTACTTCCCGAGCTTCTCAATGGCATCGGTATTCTGCAGACCCTCGACCATGATCCACGTGGTCCTGGGGGAGTCGATGTAGGGGAAGCATTCTTCGGCCGATGATACCTCCCGCTCGTCGTGATGCGTGGCATCATAGTCAATGATGCGGATGGTGGTGGAGGGGAGTTTCCTCTCACCAACGAACACAACGGACCCCGGCGATAGGCCTGCCTTCTTGGAACTTCTGAGTAGCAGGCTGCGGATCTTCCCCGCCCGTTTTGGCTCTCCATTTGCGATCGGCTCCATATGTCCTCCTTGCAGGGCACTGTGGCGTTCCCGGCTGTTTCGTCTCATGATACTCTATCCGGAGGAGGAAGTCCAGCTGTGATAATTGTTTTCTGAACGGGGTTCGATTTGGTGTCAAGGGCTCAGCTCCATCGCATTTCTCATTTTCATTCCTTACTTTCCTCCCCATCATCAATGTGAGGAGTTCGGATGGCCGGAAGATTCTCATTTTCCGCAGTCTTTAGTAAGAGCCTCGATTTCGTGGAGCGTGTGGGCAATGCGCTGCCGCATCCCGCATCGCTTTTCGCGATTCTTGCGGCCTCTGTCGCCCTGGTGTCATGGGTGGGGACACTTCTTGACCTGACGGCCGTTCATCCGGCCAACCAGTCTGTGATTGTGACCAAGAGCCTTCTGAGTCACGAAGGTATCGCCTGGATCTACAGCAACATAACGGAGAATTTCGTCCGATTCCCTCCTCTGGGGTATGTGCTGGTCGCCATGATCGGCATAGGTGTCGCCGAGGGGTCGGGTCTCTTTTCTACACTCATACGGGCCCTGGTCCTGAACGCTCCGAAGCACCTCATCACGGCGTCGGTTGTTTTCGCCGGGGTGATCTCGCACCTCGCTTCGGAAGCCGGCTATGTAATCCTCATTCCGCTCGGGGCGATGATTTTCCATGCGCTCGGGCGTCACCCGATGGCGGGGCTTGCTGCGGCATTTTGTGGGGTAAGCGGTGGATTTGGGGCGAATTTCCTGATCGGGTCAGTCGATCCGATCCTGGCAGGCCTCACACAGTCTGCCGCCCAGATCATCGATCCGGCAATGACGGTCAATGCCGCGGTGAACCTCTACTTCATGTTCGCCTCGGCGATCATGATCGTGATTCTGGGGACGTTGATCACAGAGAGGATTGTTGAGCCGCGTCTGGGAAAGTATACCGGTTCGGTGGATCAGCTACCAGTTGAACAGGTTACTCCTCTCGAGAGGAAAGGTCTTCGGGGGGCGGGGATCGCAGTTCTTGCCCTTATCGTCGCACTCGCACTCACCATCATTCCTGAAAACGGTCTTCTTCGCAACCCGGAGACAGGGGAAGTCCTCCATTCCCCCTTCTTTGACGGCCTCATCACAGGGATTCTTCTCTTCTTTGTCATCCCCGGTCTTGTCTACGGCTTTGTGACCCGGTCGGTCCGCTCCGACAAGGATGTGGTGAAGTACATGACAAAATCCTTGAGCGGCCTGGCCGGCTATATCGTGCTGGTCTTCTT
>JBATTW010000387.1:0-6520 GCA_049670805.1 Bacteroidota bacterium | reverse complement strand
AAGATGAACGGGCTGGATCTTCATTCGAACGTCAGGGCTGACGAGAGCCTGAAGCATATCCCCTTTGCCTGGGTATCCGGCCACGATGAAATCCTCAACATCCTCCACCTTGAGGACCCGAAGGTGGATTTCAAATTCAACAAGCTCACCCCGCTCCCCCAGCTGCTTTATTTCCTCACCCAGCTGGACGGCGGAACACCCTCAGCAGACCAGCAAACGGAAGCAAAAGAGGTATCGCCTGGCGAATAGGGGCTCCACGAAGCTACTCTCTCCGTTGTCAACGCACATCATCCATCACGACGAATGTCACCTTCCCGGGCCTTACCAGGAAAGGTTTGGATGTGAGACCAAACGCTCCGTCGGAGGCTGAGACCCGTACTCTGTGCTCCCCCGTCGGGAGGTTCAGGCGGGCCATCCGGAATTCGGCCGGCAACGTGCGCCAGCCGCGAAGGTCAGCCTGCTCGGTCGCCGCAACCAGGATGTCAATTGCCAGGCTGCCAAAGATGTTGACTGTTTCACTCTCGTTCTTTTTCAATTCCGACTTCGCTGTTTCGGCGGCCAGGAACTTCAAGATCGCCCTCCCCCCGCTCTTCAGGTAGATCAAGCCAAGACGGTCTTCCAGCGACTGAGCGGCAAGAGCATTGACGTCTTCCACAAGCTCCATCTCCGCCCGGAGGCTCACCGAGTCAACACTTTCTGCCTCCACGAAGTATCTCCGTGGATGCATGTACCGGACCTGGAACTCAGGCAGGGCGATCTGAAAAGTATGGATCGTGCCTTCGTCATCGGGGATACTCACGCTTGGTCGGACCTCTCTCTTTATCGGCCCTTTCCCCGCATACGCAATGACGATGACGCTCCCGGAAGGGGGCGCTTCCGGGTCATGCGGCTCCCCCCCGGCAGCCACGTATCGTTCGACCTCTTCCGTAAACGACATCGCCCTGGCGGTCCTCACCAGATCATCAAGCAGAAACGAGGGCGCGGGGACCCCGTACTGCGCCGCATAGGTCCCGTACGCTTCATAGGCAAGTTTGTATGAGATAAACGCGTCGTTCATCTCACCGGCGTCTTCGTACAGCACACCCGCGAGATAGCGGGAAAACGCATCCTCTTTATACTTGTTTTCTCCGTCGTATTTCCTCGCCAGCTCCCGCAGCTTGATGTCCACCTTCCGTGCTTCGACCAGGGCCTCATCAGGCTCCCCCGCTTCGGCAAAATTCAGGGCAAGGAAGATGTTGATGAGGACCTTTTCGAAGTCCTCTCCCTCATAGGGCAGGACGTTGTCGTTCAGCACCATCGACACGGCCGCCAGGGATATGCTCCTGGTATAGAGATCCTCGATTTCGCTTTCCGCGGAGAGAAGATACGTGGTGCTGGAGTCCGAGAGGCCCGCGTAATGATAGAGGACACCCATGTCGAGCTTGTAGAGGACCGAGCTCTTGTCGCCGTATTCGTCCACGTTTGCACGGACCGTTCCTGCAGCATCCAGGTACCGCCCCTCGGAGACGTCACTCTCCACATCACGATAGAGATTCTGGGAGACGCCGCACCCGGCAAGAAACAAAAGCGCTGCGGCGGGAAACCACAATGCTCTTTCTTTTCCTTGGAAAGTGGACATGTCACACCAGCGAGAGTGTTGACGGCAAGCGTCCGTCAGAACTTGGAGTCATCCCGGGAGATATACTTCTTGATTTTCTTCTCCCCGATCCACGATTTGCGATTGGTCTCTACATTCACCAGTTCGAGGTTGACCTGATAGTACTTCACCTTTTCGCCTTCCGCCTGGTCGACGATGCTTGTTATCTCGCCTATGAGCATATAATCCGCCCCTGCTTCCAGCTGGAAACGTTTGACGGATTCGTCCGAGGAAAATTCCTGCTGGTCAGCCCGTTCTTCGCGGACGTCCTCCCGCTCCTCCTTGGAAGCAACGAAGTTCACGCGACCGGAATTGATCAGCTCCCGCTCCAGGTTCTTTATAAAGGTCGAGGTGGAGATGTGTTCGGAGGATCGGTTTCGAACGGTTCCGACAATCACATCCGGCGAACGGCTTTCCTGCCGTCCGAATTCGGAGAGCCACGGCCGGGACAGACAATCCTGTATCATCTCCTCCGCAACGAGACGTGAATCCGTGTCATTCCAGTTCCCGCTCAGATCAATGGTCTCATCGGGGCTGACTCGTTCCACGGAGCCGGAGGAGCCACAGCCGATCAACGCGACGGCCACAACCCCCAGAACGGCGTGCAAGAAAAGAGAGGGCGCTTTCACATTGCCTCCTTCAGTTGTTGATGTTTCTTCCTTGGCATCTCCTGGGTACTCCGGGAGAGCCGGTGAATCATCTCTCCCCGGCTCCTCCGCCTTCTGATTCCCCCAGGAGCTGTGCCGCATCGGAGGCGGGAAGCTGTTGAACATCGCGAAGCTTTCGTTCTATGGCGCGCGACCGCGTTGCGGCACCATCGATAGTATTGCTTGCCTCGTCCAGCTTCTTCTTCGTCTTGTCCAGAATCTCTCCAAACCGGCCGAACTCGGTCTTTACCGCGCCAAGCAGAGCCCAGACCTCACTCGATCTCCTCTCAATCGCGAGAGTGCGGAAACCCATCTGAAGACTGTTCAGGAAGGCCACAAGGGTGTTCGGACCGGCGATGGTCACACGATACTCCCGCTGGAGATGCTCACAGAGCCCGATCCTTCTCGTCACCTCCGCGTACAACCCTTCCGTCGGGAGGAACATGATCCCGAAATCTGTGGTATGCGGCGGATCGAGGTACTTCTCGCCGATCGTCTTTGCCTCTCCCTTTATCCTGTTCTCCAGCTGACGACCAGCCTCTTCTACGGCAGATGTATCTGCCTCCTCCTGCGCGTCCAGGAGGCGCTGAAAATCTTCCTGGGGAAACTTCGCGTCGATCGGTAACCAGACAACAGAACCGTCCCCGGCTTCCCTCCCCGGTAACCTGATCGCGTAATCCACCCGCTCACTTCCCCCGGGTCTTGTGGCCACGTTTTTGGCATACTGCTCCTTCGCCAAAACCTGTTCCAGGAGTGCTCCCAACTGGATCTCCCCCCAGGTCCCGCGCGTCTTGATGTTTGTCAGGACCTTTTTCAGATCGCCCACACCGGAAGCCAGAGTCTGCATCTCTCCCAGACCCTGATATACCTGCTCCAACCTTTCACTCACCAGCTTGAATGATTCACCAAGACGCAGTTCGAGCGTCGCGTGCAGCTTCTCGTCCACCGTCTCGCGCATCTGTTCGAGTTTCTGGCTGTTTTCGTCCTGGAGCATCTTCAATCGCTGCTCAACCGTCTCCCTGACCGCTTCCAGTCGTTGCTGGAGTGAGTTCGTGAGGTTTGTCAGCTGATTTCCGAACGTCTCCAGCTGGGTGCTCTGAAGCGTTGCCATGTCGGCAATCCTGGCTGCGATCGTCTCTCCGGAAGATTTTACCGATGCGGTGACTTCCTCTCTGAGCTGTCGCCCGCCAGCCCCCGACTCCTCCCGGTTTCGCCCAAACTCCTCCCGGAGGGCCCGTTCCAACCTCTCGATGCCTTCGTTCAGGCCGGCTATCAGTGATTCCAAACGATTGGAGGAAGCTCTTCTGGAGGCGCGGATGAAGCTCACAACGGACAGGATTGTCAGAAGAAGAAGAAGGAGGACGGTTGCTATGGGGAAGATTTCGGCCATTGGTGACTTACCGACTTCAAAAATATACCACAAAACAGGAGAAAATCAATTCGCCGAAAAATGGAACGGCCGATGCCCGTCCTGCATCGGCCGTCCGTTCGTGTGTGCTCTTTTCGGTACGTACTCACCACGGGTTGCCTGCCCCACCCGGTTGATCTATGATCAGCCGGAATTCCCTGCGGCTAGCGAACACGAAGCCACCAACAGCAGTGAAAGCCCGAACGCGACTGTAACCAGCGTCTCTGCTCACCGGGTGCAGATCGGGCACCCGGAAGCTCTGGAACTCAATTCGGAAGCAGAACCGATTTGATGGCATCCACGAACGCGTCCTTCGGGAGCGCTCCCATGGCCATCTGAGGCTTGCCGTCTGTCGGGCAGAACAGAAGGGACGGTATGCTCCTGATCCCGAACATCGCCGCCAGTTCCTGTTCTTTCTCAGTATCGATCTTGTAGACTTCGATCTTTCCCTTGTACTCTTCGGCAAGCTCCTCCAGAACAGGCGCAACCGCCTTGCAGGGTCCGCACCAATCCGCGTAAAAGTCGATAATGCAGGGGAGATTCCCTGCAAACTCCCAATCTTTGTTGTTTTCAAAATCAAAGACCTTCTCCCGGAAGGTCTCTTTGGTCAGATGCTCCATGTGGGTTTCCTCCTCTGAAGAATGCTGTTTTTCCTTGCCTGCCGGTGAGATGCAGCCAGTATCTGAAAGGGTCACCCGCCAAAACCCTTGAAATCCAACAAAAAAAGGGTGTCCCACGCGGGACACCCCTGCACCCAGAGTGAAGATCAAAGCTACTCAACTACCACCGCGGCCGCCTCGTCTATCGCCTGCCGGAACTGCTCCACTGATTCGCTGAAGACACGGAGAGTCGATCGTTGCCTCTTTTCATCCGCGTCAATCCTGCTTTCCGATATCGAGAGAAACTTCTTCCCGTTCCTCGCTTCACGGACATCGACGAAGTAGGTTGTTCGGCCGGCGCGGACGATGGTCGAAAAGGTCGCGCCGTTGATGCTGGTCATGACAGCCTCCCTGCATGGTGGACCTGTACCACTCCTTCTACAGGAGAGCTCTCCTTTTTCCGAATTCCTCGCGGTGTATCCTCCACAGAAATGTCTCATAGCCCCTCCTCCGATATCAGATAGGCGAGCAGCGCCTGGAGTATCGCTCCCATCTCGAGTTCTCGTCGGTGGACCTTGTCGATCGTGTCATTGTCGGAATGATGGTAGTCAAAATATCGGTGGTTGTCCACCAGGAGACCGAATCCCGGAACGCCCTTTTTCACCACTGCGGATATGTCGACCCCGGCGTGACCGGCCTTGAATTGTCCCGCGCCCAGCTCCTCAAAGAGAGGCTGCCACCGCCGGACCTTCTCCATCAGGAGAGAATCCCCCTCCACGGCAAATCCCCGTGGGTCCAACCCGCCACGATCCGATTCCAGCGCGGCAACGTGTGTTTCTCCGGCCCGTTCCGGGGCTGATGCATAGGCGGGCCCGCCGCGGTTCCCGCTTTCTTCGTTCATAAAAAGGACAGCCCGAATCGTTCGCCTGGGCGTCAGCCCGATCTCCCGGATGAGCCTCAGGACTTCAATGGCCTGTGCACAACCTGCTCCATCGTCGTGTGCTCCCGTTCCCTTGTCCCAGCTGTCGAGGTGACCCCCCACGAGGATGATCTCGTCAGGGTATTCAGAGCCTGTGATCTGTCCCAGGACGTTCCCTGAGGGGACATCGGACAGTGTCTTGCACGACAGCCGTAATCGCACCCGGACCCTCTCACCATTCCGCAGCAATCCGCTCAGGTGGTTGGCCCCCAACGTGCTTACCGCGGCGGCAGGAACCTTCGGGACGTCTTCCCTGTATCTCATCGAGCCTGTGTGCGGCACGTCGTCCAGCTGAGTGGTGACCGAGCGGACCAGAGCGGCAACTCCGCCCATCTTTGCAGCTTCGACCGCGCCGCTTCCCCTCTGATCAACCGCACCTTCATAGGCAGAGAAGGTGTTCAGGACCGTCGGATCCATGGGGCGGTTGAAAAAGACGATCTTTCCTCGAACACGATCACCGAGAGCCCGCAGTTCCTCGAAGGATCTCACCTCCACCACCTCAGCGATCACGCCTTCCTCAGGCGTCGCTACGCTCCCTCCCAGCGCACAGATCGAGAGGGGAGTTGCCTCAGCTCCACCGGCAGAAATGATCAATGCGTCCTCCACGTCACCTCTGGCCCAGCGCGGGACCATCACTGACTCAACCCGCACTTCGTCAAACCCGCGACTCTTCATCATGCGGGTGGTGAGATCAACAGCGATCTCGGCTCCGAGCGAACCGCTGAGCCTATGACCCGCCGCGGACGTCAGCTCCGAAAGCACGGCATGGGCTTCACACTCACGCAGGCCTTCCTCCAGCAGCGCCCGCGCGATCTCACGATGCCCCTCCAGTCCATCGCCGGCCTCACCATTCGGGGGAAACATCGCGCAGAGGAGGATGGCAAATCCGGTCAGTGTCATACACCATACCGTTTTCGAATTCCAGGAACCAGGTACTCTCCAAAGGCGCGATCCAGATCAAGGGCAGGAGAAAAGCCCCAGTCCTCCCGCGCGGCGGAATCATCTACCTGTTCAGGCCAGGAATCGACGATGGCCTGACGTTTTGGATCGATGTCGAACCCAACGTCAACACCCGTAAACTCCTTTATCACCAGGTCACGCACTTCAACCGCAGACGGATTGAAGCTGGTAATGTTGTAGACTGATTTTGACAGCTGTTCCCGCGGTGCGGTCTCCAGTCTGAGCAGGGCCTCGATAGCATCAGGCATCGCCATAAACGGAATGCGCACGTCCTCCCGAACGAAACAATTG
>JBATTW010000386.1:0-5071 GCA_049670805.1 Bacteroidota bacterium | reverse complement strand
CTGAGGAACAGTGCTCCTGGAAAACCTCTACAAGGTGTTCTGATATCTGTGCCGCATCTCGTCCCTCGATCTGAAGACGTGGCACGAAGTGAAGCAGGGTATTGCCCCTGAACAGGGCAATCGACGGTGAGGAAGGGGGAATGTTTTCCATGTGCTCCCTCACCCGTGCGGTCGCCTCAAGATCAGCACCCGCAAACACAGTCGTCAGGGAATCGGGCCTCACGGATGACTGCTTCAGCGCAGCCGCGATACCGGGTCGGGCCTTTCCGGCCGCGCAGCCGCAGACAGAGTTGATAACCAGAAGGTTGGTTCCCTCCTCTTTGAAAAGCGCCCTTTCCACATCCTCCACAGTGCGCAGCTCTCTGAAACCGACGCGAGTCAGCTCGTCCCGAAACGGCTGGATCATGACCGGATCGTACCGCATGGCTTTTCCCCCTTTCGGATGATTATTGAAATGAACAGGCCTACCCCATGGAAACGCCACCGGGAGAGGGAAGGTTCCGCGTTCAGCCACACCTTGAGCGGGCCGGCTACTTCGCTGCCTTCTTGACAGGCTTCCTTACCACCTTCTTTGCGGGCTTCTTTGCTACCTTCTTCACGGGCTTCTTCCCTCTCCCCGCCATTGGCCCGGTCCTTGTCTCTCCAGCAGGGCGCTTCTTCAGCCGTGTCCCTCTCATCCTGCCCGACCCGGCCGCGATGAGATTCAGCGCACTCCCGGCCTTGAACCACCCGATCTGGTTTTCGTTGAATGAGTGAATCAGGAGAGACTCTTCCTGAGTCCCGTCTGCGTGATGTATGGCCATCCTCAGCGGAACGCCGGGGAGGAATCCATCCAGACCAATGATCGAGACCCTGTCCCCCTCCCGGATTCTGTCGTAGTCGGCCGGATCGGCAAAGGTAAGGGGAAGCATTCCCTGCTTCTTCAGGTTCGTTTCGTGGATTCGGGCGAAACTCTTGGTAATGATGACCCGGCCACCAAGCCAGCGCGGCTCCATTGCCGCATGCTCCCGGCTCGAACCTTCGCCGTAGTTTTCATCGCCAACCACGACCCAGCCCACTCCCCGCGCTTTGTAGTCTCGGGCAATCTGAGAGAACTCCTTCCTCTCGCCCGTGCCTTCAACTCTGCCTACCCCTGCCTCGCCTGTGAAGGAGTTCACGGCACCAATGAAGAGGTTTCCGGAAATGTTGTCCAGATGGCCACGATACTTCAGCCACTTCCCCGCGGGGGATATGTGATCCGTGGTGCACTTCCCCTTCGCCTTGAGAAGCACCGGGAGATCAAGGAGATCCTTTCCATTCCACGGGGAAAACGGGCTGAGCAATTGTAGACGCTCACTGTCGGGGTTCACCGTCACTTCGATGGCAGATCCGTGTTTCGCCGGAGCCACATAACCGCTTTCACCCGATATGAATCCGCCCTCCGGCAATTCGGCCCCGTATGGGGGATCGAGCATAACGTTCTCTCCCCGCTCGTTGGTCAGCGTGTCAGTGACGGGATTGAACGTCAGCCGCCCGGACAGCACCATTGCGGTCACGATCTCGGGGCTCGCAACAAACGCATGCGTGTCCGGGTTGGCGTCATTCCGACCGGCGAAGTTCCGATTGAAAGAGGTAATGATGGAATTCCGGTCACCTATTTGAACGTCGTGACGTCTCCACTGCCCGATACAAGGCCCGCAGGCGTTTGCGAGGACAAGACCTCCGATCCCCGTCAGAGCCCGGAGCTGACCATCCCGTTCGATCGTCGCCCTGACCAGCTCCGACCCCGGCGTGATGGTGAATTCCGACTTCGCTCTCAGACCCTTCTCGAGGGCCTGGCGTGCCACGCTGGCAGAACGTTCGATATCTTCATAACTCGAATTCGTGCAACTCCCGATGAGCCCCACGCGGAGCTCTTCAGGATAGTTGTTCTCCCTGACGGCCTGTGCAAACTCCGAAATCTTCCAGGCCCTATCGGGAGAGAAGGGTCCGTTGATCATCGGCTCCAGCTCGTTCAGATCGATCTCGATCACCCTATCGTAGTATCGCTCCGGGGCATCCCCCACCTCGGGGTCGGGCGTTAGAAACTCCTGGACCCCGTCGGCGAACCGGGCAACCTTTTCCCTTCCGGTCATCGAGAGATAGCGTGACATTCGCTCGTCATACGGAAAAACGGATGTTGTTGCACCCACCTCCGCCCCCATGTTGCAGATCGTACCCTTCCCCGTTGCCGATATCGAGGCGACTCCCTCGCCAAAGTACTCCAGGATGGATCCTGTCCCCCCTTTTACCGTGAGAATCCCCGCGACCTTCAGGATCACATCCTTCGGGGACGTCCATCCGCCCAGGGTACCCTTCAGGTGAATCCCGATCACCCGGGGGAATTTCAACTCCCACGGCATCCCGGACATCACGTCAACGGCATCAGCTCCCCCGACACCGATCGCCACCATCCCAAGCCCTCCGGCGTTGGGTGTGTGCGAGTCCGTTCCTATCATCATGCCGCCCGGAAAGGCGTAGTTCTCCAGCACGACCTGGTGAATGATTCCTGATCCGGGCTTCCAGAAGCCGATGCCGTGCTTTGCTGAGACCGACGCCAGGAAATCGTATACCTCTCGATTATCGCTGAAAGCCTGGACGAGATCGTCTTTCGCCCCCACCTCCGCCCGGATGAGATGGTCACAGTGCACCGTGGATGGGACCGCCACTGACGGGATGCCCGCGGACATGAACTGCAGGAGAGCCATCTGCGCCGTGGCATCCTGCATGGCCACCCTGTCGGGAGCGAACTCCATATAGGATTCGCCTCGTTCCGCCGGTTCCCGGAGAGGTTTCCAGCAGTGGGCATAGAGTATTTTTTCTGTCAATGTGAGGGGCCGTCCGACCAGCTTTTTTGCCGCCCTCACCCGCCCGGGAGTGCGCAAATACACTCCCTCGATGAGATCATGGTCATAGAGCATGGGAAAGATCCTTACGATGGGTTGGATCCGGTCAGTTCAGGAGCTAATATACGCAAGCCCCCAAACCGCCGCAAGTACGTTTGTTGCAACATTGAGCGCTTTTTGGTAATTTTATTGATGTTTTGGACAACAACAGGCGGTCTATCAGCATGTCCACCCTTCCTGCCCAGCAACAGGACCTCGAAGAAGAAACTGCGACGCAGGATCCTGCAAAGGTCATTCTCTTCAACGACGACGTTCACACGTTCGAAGAAGTGACGGGCCAGCTCATCAAAGCGCTCCGTTGCGGCACGGAGAAAGCCGAAGCGCTGACGTGGGAGGTGCACAACAACAGAAAGGCGGTCGTCTACACGGGCGAGCTCTCTCGATGCATGGAGGTGAGCGGCATCCTGCAGGAGATCGAATTGATGACACAAATCGAAGTATGATACCCTCCGCAGACATCCGACAGGGATTCCTGACTTTCTTCGAGCAACGGGGACACAGGATCGTCCCCGGTGCTCCGGTTATTCCGCATGGTGATCCCACCCTCCTCTTTACAAACGCCGGGATGAACCAATTCAAGGATGTCTTCCTGGGAAGCGGAACACGCGAGTATCGCCGTGCGGCCGACACGCAGAAATGCATCCGGGTAAGTGGGAAGCACAATGACCTGGAAGAGGTGGGACGGGACACCTACCACCACACCTTCTTCGAAATGCTCGGCAACTGGTCCTTTGGTGATTACTACAAGAAGGAAGCGATCGCCTGGGCCTGGGAGCTCCTCACGGGCGTCTGGGGACTGCAGAAGGAGAGGCTCTACGCCACGGTGTTCGAAGCTGACGACGAGGCCGCGAGCTTCTGGCAGAAGGAGACCGATATCGGGTCCGACCACATCCTCCGCTTCGGGAAAAAGGACAACTTTTGGGAGATGGGGGAGACCGGCCCGTGCGGCCCGTGCTCGGAAATACACATTGACCTGACTCCGGACGGGTCGGGCAGAGACCTGGTCAACGCCGGCGACCCGCGTGTCATGGAGATCTGGAATCTGGTCTTCATTCAGCACACCCGGATCGACGGGTCAACCCTCGAGGATCTACCCTCCAAACACGTGGATACCGGGATGGGATTTGAAAGACTCTGCGCTGTTCTGCAGGGGAAGGAATCAAATTACGACACGGATATCTTCACCCCGATCGTCCACGCGATCGAAGAGGCAACCGGCAGACCCTACCGGGGTGGAAAAGACCAGACTGCCATGCGTGTCATCGCCGACCATATCAGGATGCTCACCTTTGCGATCGCCGACGGCGCCCTGCCGGGAAACGAGGGACGAGGATATGTCCTGCGTCGAATACTGCGTCGGGCGTCCAGATTCGGCAGGAACCTCGGGGTACAGGACCCGTTTATCCACAGGCTCGCCTCCGCCGTTGCCGGGTCGATGGGAACCGTGTTCCCGGAGATCGTCGAGAACCTGGAACATGTTGAGCGGGTTGTCAGGGCTGAAGAGGAGAGCTTCAACGAAACGCTGGATCGTGGTATCCAGATATTCGATTCTGCGGTGGAGAGGATCGGCCATTCGACGGTCTTCCCGGGAGGTGATGCTTTTCGCCTGTTTGACACCTATGGGTTCCCGTTGGACCTGACCCAGCTCATGGCTGACGAGCGAGGGTTGAAGGTCGACGTGGGTGAATTCACCGAGCTGATGGAAGGACAGCGTCAGCGAGCGCGTGAATCCAGCAAGACCATCCGGGCGTTTGGCCGCGATGACGTCCTCCGTATGATCCCTGATCTGGAGGATTCCACCTTTGTGGGTTACGATGAGCTGGAAACCCGGGCCAGGGTCCACCGGGTCATCGACGAGAACCTGATCTCCCTGGACCGGACCCCGTTCTACGTTGAATCCGGCGGCCAGGTCGACGACACCGGAGTCATCACAGGAGAGAACTTCCTCGCCACGGTGGTGGATTCCTACCGGCAGGAGAAGAAGATTATCCACGGAGTTCGGATCCTCAAGGGGTCACCGGCAGAGCTCGAAGGCAAAGAGGTCAGAGCACGCGTTGACGGCGATCGCCGTCACGACATCGAGCGGAATCACTCGGCCACGCATCTCGTCCACGAAGCCCTCCGGAGAATCCTGGGCAGCCATCTCC